>CAYFLF010000275.1:0-2468 GCA_964343725.1 uncultured Bordetella sp. | reverse complement strand
ATCGACATGGATGTGCGGGCTCCGCACAAACATTTTTTGGGGCAAAACCCCCAGTTTTGTCGTAGCGCCCTCTCGCGCTACACACCGCAAGACTTTGTGGGGCTGGTGCAAAGCCACCAAATTGGCTTTCATGAAAAACACAAAGGCCAGTTGTTTTGCGACCGCTCGTCTGAAGACCTGATTCAGATGCTTTTGCGCGAGTGCGATGCGGGCGCGCAAGGCGGCCATGTGACACGTTGGCAACCCTGTAGCCTGAGAGAACTGCGGTATTCAGACGGCGACACAGAAGGAAAACCGTACACCCTAGAAACCAGCCAAGGCGAGGTCAGCGTGGGCGCGGTGGTGGTGGCGACTGGCGGTTTGTCGATTCCCAAAATTGGCGCGACCGATTTGGGTTACCGCTTGGCCAAGCAATTTGGCATTCGGACGGTTGAGCCTCGACCTGGCTTGGTACCACTCACATTTGATGCCGCGCAATGGGCCCCTTTTGCCGAACTCTCTGGCTTGTCCCTGCCCGTCAGCATTGAAACGGGCGCCACCAAAGCAACGCAGAGTTTTGACGAAGACTTGCTTTTTACCCACCGTGGCTTGTCGGGCCCAGGCGTGTTGCAAATTTCAAGTTATTGGCAAGCGGGCGAAGACATTCGCATCAATCTGGCCCCAACCCTATCGCTAGAGGCCGATTTGCTAGAAGCCAAACAGCGTTCTAAGAAACGTATCGCCAACGAACTCGGCACTTGGCTACCGAGCCGTCTGGCGGATGTATGGACGCAACACAACCCCGCTTGGCAACGCCCGATCATGGAAGCCAGCGACAAAGCGCTGGCCCAACTGGCGCAGGCACTCAGCCGATGGTCCCTCACCCCCTCTGGGACGGAGGGCTACCGCAAAGCAGAGGTCACCGTGGGCGGGGTGGATACGCGGGATTTGTCCCAGCAAACCATGGAATCGCGCCAACCGGGGCTGTATTTCATTGGAGAAGTGGTCGATATCACCGGCTGGCTGGGCGGCTACAACTTCCAATGGGCTTGGGCCAGCGCCCATGCCTGCGCCAAGGCTTTGGCGGCGGCGAAAAAATAGCTATAATGCTTGGCTTTGCTGGCAAATACTGCGCAGCGTAACTATTTGGAACCTTTGGTCATGACAACCATTCGTGTAAAAGAAAACGAACCCTTTGACGTCGCTTTGCGTCGCTTCAAGCGCACCATCGAAAAGTTGGGGCTCTTGACCGACTTGCGCGCCCGCGAGTTCTACGAGAAGCCAACTGCTGAGCGCAAGCGCAAAAAAGCTGCTGCCGTCAAACGCCACTACAAGCGTGTGCGTAGCATGCAGTTACCCAAAAAGATGTACTAATTGCTCCCGCAGCTAGGCCCCTAGGGTCTCAGCTAGCGCACCAGCTCGCGAGGGACCCCCTCTTTCGCGGGCTTTTTTTATGACCCTTCTCTCTGGAGACACCCCATGAGCCTCAAAGCCCACATCACCGAAGACATGAAAACCGCCATGCGCGCCAAAGACAGCGTCCGTCTCGGCACGATTCGTTTGTTGCAAGCGGCCATGAAGCAAAAAGAGGTGGACGAGCGCATCGAACTAGACGACGCGCAAGTGATCGCCATCATCGACAAATTGATCAAGCAGCGCAAAGACTCCGTAGCCGCCTACGAAACCGCCAAACGTGAAGACTTGGCGGAAGTCGAGCGCAATGAAATCAAAGTACTCGAGGTCTATTTGCCGCAACGCCTCTCGCCAGAAGAAATCACCACAGCCGTTCAAGCCATCGTCAAAGACGTGGGCGCTACAGGTGCTGGCGATATGGGCAAAGTGATGGCCGCCGTCAAAGCCCAATTGGCTGGCAAAGCAGATATGGGTTTGGTGTCTGCGGCTGTCAAAAAAGCACTCGCCGGCTGAGGCCAGCTTTTATCTTCGACCTCGATCTGCTTCGTCCTTCCGATATTAAGGACGGGAAACTAGCTACCTGCCACTTGCATACGGTTGATCAAAACCGAGCCAACCGTTTTTGCGCCAGTGGTGTAGGCGTCAGCCCCAATGGCTTGAATGCCTTGGAACATGTCTTTCAAATTACCTGCAATCGTGATCTCGTGCACGGGGTAAGCAATACGGCCTTTTTCTACCCAAAACCCGCTTGCGCCGCGCGAGTAGTCGCCCGTGACGTAATTGACGCCTTGGCCCATCAGTTCGATCACAAACAAACCCGTGCCGAGATGGCGCAGCATGGCGTCTAAATCGTCGCTACTTTGGGTCAGACGCGATTGCATGACCAAATTGTGCGAACCACCTGCATTGCCCGTGGTTTGCATCCCCAGTTTGCGCGCGGAATACGTGCTCAGAAAATAGCCTTCCACCTGTCCAGCATTTACCACCCGACGCGCGCGTGTGGTGACACCTTCTTCGTCAAAGGGCGAACTGCCTTTGCCGCGCAAGACATGCGGGTCTTCCAAGATGTCGATGTG
>CAYFLF010000274.1:0-2492 GCA_964343725.1 uncultured Bordetella sp. | reverse complement strand
ATGAGATTTGATTTTCATAAGAAATTGATAATTAGCAAATTAAACTGACAATATCTACAAATTTAACATGCGCCAATTAACAATTTCGACCATGAATTGATGGTTTTGTTTTTTTGCGATGAATTGATTTAACTATGTAGAAAAAATAGTTAAATTAGTTCGATCTATGTGTAGCCCTATTTCAGCTCAATCCACCCGCGCACCACTGCGCTTGACTACGGCTTCATACTTCATCAGTTCAGAGCGCATAAAAACGCCAAATGCTTCAGGCGTTGTGGGAACTGGTTCTGCCATGAGATTTGCAAAACGGGTTTTGGTCTCTGGCGCTTGAAGCGCTTGCACAAAAGCCAAGTTGAGTTTTTGGATCACATGTGCAGGTGTCTGCGCGGGGGCTACAAGTCCCCACCAAGTGTCTACAGCAAAGCCTGGAAGCGTTTCTGCAACAGCTGGAACCTCAGGTAACAAAGCGTTGCGTTGCGGTGTTGTGACAGCTAGTGCGATGAGTTTTCCGCTTTTGATATTGGGTGCAGCTGTGGCCAAGTTGTCGAAATTGAAATCCACTTGTCCAGACAATAGCGCGAGTTGTGCGGGGTTGCCGCCGTTGTAGGGGATGTGCACGGCAAATATGCCTGCGCGCGATTTAAATAATTCACCCGCTAAGTGACCAGCACTTCCATTGCCACCGGAACCGTAATTGAGTTGACCTGGGTTGGCTTTTGCATAACGCAAGAAATCATTGAAATGTTGGATACCAAGGCGTTTAGCAGTATCCGCGTTCATCACTAAAACATTGGGCACGCGCAATATTTGTGTGATGGGGGCAAAGTCGGTCGTTGCGTTGTAAGGCATGCGGCTGTAGAGCCACGGATTGACAGCATGGGTTGCAGTGGCTGCTATGCCGATCGTCAAACCATCGGCTGCCGCTTTCGCGACAAAGTCTGCACCAATGTTTCCGCCAGCGCCTGGACGATTTTCTACAACAACAGGGCCAAGGCTGTCTTTCACTCGCTCTGCCAATAATCTTGCTGTTACATCAATGGGCCCACCAGGCGCGTAGGGCACGATCAAGTGGATAGGCTTGTTGGAGCTCGCCTGAGCCGCAGCCAAGTTCATAAATAAAGCCATGCTTGTTACGGCAAAGCATTGAAAAAATTGACCTAAACGCATTTTTTAAGACCCCACAACAGCTATTTGACGCGTTGATTGCCTGCTGCAGTCAAGCTGACCACGACGGTTGGTTGTACCAAGCGAATTTTGTTGAGATCTTTACCGCTGGTTTTGAGTGCAGTGACCAATTGAATATTGAGTTTTGATCGCACAGAAGAGAGCTCTTGCGGATTATTGAGTGTCCATGCTTCCACTTGGAACCTCAAACCTTCCTCTTCAAGACCAATCAGATACACCCTTGGAGCAGGTTTGTGTAATAGGCTCTCACAATTTAAAGTGGCTTTTTCTAAAATTGCAAGCATGTCATCTATCGATTCGTCTGAATCTGCGAGGACATCTATCGCGATGCGTGTGCGTGATTGTGAGCGCGACAGATTGGTGATCTGTGTGGTGATCAGCATTTCATTGGGTACCACTGTCTCACTACCGGTGATGTCTTGAATCACTGTGTAGCGGGTACGAATGTCTTTGACAATGCCCTCGCATTCTTCTATCAATACGTGGTCGCCAATTTTGAGAGAGCGTTCAAAAAGTATGAGAAAGCCGCTGACATAGTTTGCAGAAATATTTTGTAATCCAAACCCTAAACCTACTCCTAACATGCCACCCATGACCGATAAAACGGTCAAATCTACCCCGACTGCAGATAGGCTAAATAATGTTCCTAAAACCAATAGAACAATTCGGATGAGACTTGAACTCACCTTTCTAAGCGAGAGATCATCAACAGCCTTGTTGAGCACTTTTCTCTCTATCAAATAAGACAGCCAAAGCGTGATGACGATCATCACTACGATGGAAAGCATGCCCTCGAAAAGGGTGCGCATATCTAATTTAGATTTGCCAAAATTGAGCTCAATCGATTGCAGTTCATTCAAGACACGGGGTAATAAACCCGTGATCCAAAGCAAACCGATGATCCATCCAGTCCATGCAACTAAACGTTCGACCAGACGCACCCACATCGACTCTGGATACGCCACCAGTAACACACGCGCAACTAACCGAAACCCTGACATCAATGACAAAACATAGACAGCAGTTCTAAGGAACACTGCCTCTTGAAATCCTTTCAGGCCATGGTGGGCTATAAAAATAATGCCTAAAGCCAATAATGGAAACAGCAATCCATCAAATTGACGCTCACCAAAAAGTATGGAGTCCTTGGGGGCATCACGTCCTAAAAACTTGGTGATTAACCAAGCAAACAAAAGTGCGGCCAGTAGGATGCCAGCATCAACCATCACAACTGGATTGCGCCAATCTTGTGTCCAATTAAGAAGTTCGAGCATCATTTGTGAACGCTATGGTTTTTGTGTTTAGTC
>CAYFLF010000273.1:0-2515 GCA_964343725.1 uncultured Bordetella sp. | reverse complement strand
GAGGTGGAATAGGTGCTTGAATGGCGGGCATGGTATCACCCAGCCAGTAAGATTGAAGGAATTTGCACGCGCGGGAGTCGAGCTCACGCGGTTTTAAGCAATTGATGAATCGCTAACTGGACCCATTGTTGTCAAACCAAAACTCTTTTAACACCCCAGCGCCATTTCGTGTATGGCCAATTCTTGCTGCCTATTGCGTGTTGTGGACCCTGGTGCAATGGATCTCTGAACCCAATCTTGACAGCTATTACGACATGCTTGAAAACTATGGCTGGTCGCAAACTTTTGCATGGGGCACATTCAAACATCCACCTTTTTTTGCTTGGGTAGTGGGGGCTTGGTTCAAGGTATTCCCCGTTTCTGATTTGTCATACAAAGCGATGGCTTACGCCAATGTGGCAGTTGCTTTGGCTGGTGTTGTAGCTTTAGCGCGTCAGCTGGGACTTACACGTTTGAGCCATGGTGCTGTTTTTTTGTTGTTCTTGAGCTTCCCCTACACCACCTTGGCTGCAAAATTCAACGCCAACGCCCAGCTCTTATCGCTGTGGCCTTGGACTGCTGTCATTTTTTTAAGAGCCTTGCATGCGCAAGGTCTTCGCGCTTTCTTAACGGCTTTGGCACTAGGGGTGCTCGCTGCCGCTTGCATGTTGAGTAAATACTACAGCGGCGTTTTTTTACTGTCTTTGTTGGTGGTGGCCGTATTTCAGCGTGAAGGGCGTCAATGGTTGTTAACGCCTTGGCCTTATCTGGCGCTGGGGGTATTTGCTGTTGGCATGTATCCGCACTACCAATGGCTAGCAGCACATGAGTTTGCGACCTTTGTTTATGCCAGCGAGCAATCCGATGCGTCGATTTTGTGGCTACGCATTCTGAAGTTTTTCTTCATGCCTTTGCTCTATGTTTTTCCAGCTTGGTTGGCCAGCGCCGCCCTATTTGCTTGGGCTAACCCACAAGCAAAGAGCGCTCGGTTTATTCAGTTTGGCAAAAATCTTTTGCTGGCTTTACGCCCGAATGGTTGGGGCGATGCATTGTTTTGGTTTTCTTGGGTTCCTGTTGTTACTACTGTACTTTTTGGTGTTTGCGATGTGGTAACACCTGAAGCACCTTGGGCAATTCCTTTGGGCTTTGCTTTTAGCTTGATATGGTTACGCAATTTGTCGACTCGATCATCTGAACACGACTTGATCCAAGTTTTGAATACCTTACACAGTTGGTCATTAAAAGGGCTTGGGTATCTAACAGTTTTAGGCCTATCACTTACCTTTTACTGGGCGAATGAGGGACACGAAGAGTATTACCGTCCTATAGAAATAGCTAGTCATCAAATCGCCTCTGATTGGCAGAAACGCCACCCGCAGTTGCCGTTGCAATGGTCCGCTGGTGATTGGGGGCTAAACGCCATGATGGGGTTTTATGCTGATCCCAAAATACAAGCGCTTCCTAATTTGCCAGACAGCTGGGAAGCCTCTGTCTCTCCTGTCCATAACTGGCAGTCCAAAGGCGGTGTCATCGTTTGTGAACTTGGCAAAGGACATCCGAGTGAGACACAGTTGCAAAGTAACGCCTGTGTCCAAAACACCATTGCATGGCTACAAACCCGCAAAATAGATGCAACGCCCATCGTCTACGACCTGACTCGCCAAGGATGGCGTTTTCCTAGGCAACTCGCCTTTGGGTATGCTGTGTTTCATTACGTGCCTTAACGGCTTTTTTCAACTCCACTCTCAGAGAACTTCATGACCTACGAAATGATCCAAACCCGTATTGACGCCGACAAAGTGGGCGTCATCACCCTCAATCGCCCTAAGCAACTAAATGCGCTTAATGAGCAACTCATGACCGAGTTAGGTGCCGCGCTCAAAGAATTCGACAACAACCCAGCCATCGGCTGCATGATCGTCACTGGTAACGAAAAAGCATTTGCCGCTGGTGCAGATATTGGCGCCATGGCGACCTACAGCTTTGCCGATGTGTACGTGAATGACTACATCACCCGCAACTGGGAAATCATTCGCTCTGTCCGCAAACCCGTTATCGCTGCCGTCAGTGGTTTCGCCTTGGGTGGCGGGTGCGAGCTAGCCATGATGTGCGACTTCATCATTGCCGCAGACAACGCTAAATTTGGCCAGCCTGAAATCAAACTAGGCATCATTCCCGGTGCTGGCGGTACGCAACGTTTGCCACGTGCCGTTGGTAAAGCCAAAGCAATGGACTTGGCATTAACAGGTCGCATGATGGATGCGACAGAAGCCGAAAAGTCTGGCTTAGTCAGCCGCGTGGTCACCTTAGACAAATTGATGGAAGAAACCTTGGCCGCAGCACTGATGATTTGTAGCTACTCGCAAGTCGCTACCCGTGCTGTTAAAGAATCCGTCAATCGCGCCTTCGAGAGTGGGCTGTCCGATGGCGTGATGTTTGAACGCCGCCTGTTCCACGCACTTTTTGCTACTGAAGATCAAAAAGAAGGCATGGATGCATTTGTCAATAAACGCGCTGCTGTGTTCTCTAATAAGTA
>CAYFLF010000272.1:0-2543 GCA_964343725.1 uncultured Bordetella sp. | reverse complement strand
CAGCGCAAAGAGCCACGCGTCGTCAATGAAACCCAAGCCTATGGTTGTATCCGTTGCAAAAAACCTTTTGGCACGCTCAAAGGGGTGGAAGCCATGTTGGGCAAATTGGCAGGGCATTCGATGTTCCAAGGCGCGGCTTTGGAGCGGCTCAAAATGTGCGGCGACTGCCGCGTGATCGATATTTACTCCTCGGGTGACGAGCAAAAAATTACATGACAACCCCATCTCCTAGCTCTGCCCTGGACGAAGAGACCGCGCGCGCCGAACTCTATGGCGTGATCGCCGAACTGTTTTACGCGCCTAAACGAACGGAGTTGCTGGCGCAATTGCGAGTAGCCGTGACGGAGTCACCCGCGGCTGGCGGGTTTTTAGAAGAACCTTGGCGGCAACTGGTGGGGGTGGCTCGCGATATGGACGATGCCACCATTCAAAAAGAGCACGACGCCTTGTTTGGCGGAGTAGGCAAGCCCGAGGTGTATGCATTTGCGTCGCATTACCTCAGTGGGTTTTTGAACGAAAAGCCTTTGGCCAAACTGCGCGACGACTTAACCGCCTTGGGATTGACCCGAGACGCCTCAACCATGCCGGAAACTGAGGACCATATTGCGTATGTGTTCGAAGTGATGCGCTTTTTAATTGCGGGCGACGATGTGTCGGTATCTAACTTGACCCAGCAAGCAAAGTTTTTCGCAGCCCATATCCAAACTTGGGTTCCTGCTTTTTGTGATGCATTGCAAGCCAACCCTCGTGCACGGTTTTATGCGTCATTGGCGGAAATCACGCGCGCGCTGGTAAGCGTCGAATCACAGGCTTTTGACTTGATGACCTAGCGTTATTCCCTAGTTATAAAGGCTGTAATCGACTTAAAGTAATGCGCATAACTGTATACATACGGCTATTGCGAGGTTTATAGATGAAAAACTCCCCCCAAGATACCCAAATACTTGAACAATCCGCGCCATCGCGACGCGGATTTTTTATGGGCGCAGCTGCGGCAAGCGCTGCAACCTTGGCTGTGACCCAATTGCCCCATATGGGCGGCACTCAAGCGATGCCAATTGAAAAGCTACCACCCGCGCCTGAAAACGGTGGTGGCTACAGCTTGAGTGAGCATGTGAAACGCTACTACCAGACGACCCGCATCTGAGTGAAGGATCCACTATGTTGTTGACCCGTAAAAGCTCTACTTCGAGCACTTCTTCTCAACCTGCTCAGTCTGTTTTTGTCGATCGACTGCAGCGCGGTTTGTCCCAAGCGCTTCCTACCTTAGACCGTCGTGGTTTTTTGCGTCGCTCAGGTCTAGGCGTTGGCGTAGGTTTGGCAGCGACCCAGCTGAGTTTGGTGAAAAAAGCCGATGCCGCGAGTGCTGGTGCAGGCGACGGCTCCGGAAAAATTGAAGTCAAACGCACGGTCTGTACCCACTGCTCGGTCGGTTGTGCAGTAGATGCGGTGGTGGAAAACGGCGTGTGGGTGCGCCAAGAGCCCGTTTTTGATTCGCCTATTAATTTAGGCGCGCATTGCGCCAAGGGTGCGGCCTTGCGCGAGCATGGCCATGGCGAGTTCCGTTTGCGCTATCCCATGAAGCTCGTCAAGGGTAAATATGAGCGCATCAGCTGGGATACGGCTCTGAATGAAATTTCTGCCAAATTGCTGGAGTTGCGCAAAACCAGTGGTCCCGACAGCGTTTACTGGATCGGCTCTTCCAAGCACAACAACGAACAAGCTTATTTATTGCGCAAGTTTGTGAGTTACTTTGGCTCCAACAACTGCGACCACCAAGCCCGTATTTGCCACTCGACCACCGTGGCGGGTGTTGCCAATACTTGGGGTTATGGCGCGATGACCAATTCGTACAACGACATGCAAAACAGCAAGGTCGCGATGTACATCGGCTCCAACGCAGCAGAAGCCCACCCGGTCTCTCTCCTGCATATGCTCCACGCCAAGGAAAACGGCTGCAAGATGATCGTGGTCGATCCACGGTTCACGAGAACAGCGGCCAAGGCAGATGAATATGTGCGTATCCGTTCAGGATCCGACATCGCCTTTTTGTTTGGCCTGTTGCACATCATTTTCAAGAATGGTTGGGAAGACAAAAAATACATCAACGACCGTGTCTACGGAATGGACAAGGTCAAAGAAGAGGTCTTGGCGAAATGGACACCCGACAAGGTCGAAGAAGCTTGCGGCGTAGGCGCCGAGCAATTGCTCAAAGTCGCGACTTGGTTGCATGAAAACCGTCCCGGCACCATTGTTTGGTGTATGGGTCAAACCCAGCACACGATTGGTAACGCGATCGTGCGTGCGTCCTGCATCTTGCAGTTGGCCTTGGGCAATGTGGGTAAGTCAGGCGGCGGTACCAACATCTTCCGCGGCCACGACAACGTGCAAGGGGCGACCGATGTGGGCCCCAATCCAGATTCCTTGCCCGGTTACTACGGCATTGTCGAAGGCTCCTGGAAGCACTTTGCCAAAGCATGGGGCGTTGACTTTGAATGGCTCAAAGGCCGCTTCGCCAACCCCGGCATGATGAGTAAGCCTGG
>CAYFLF010000271.1:0-2570 GCA_964343725.1 uncultured Bordetella sp. | reverse complement strand
GCAGCGGTCTGCGCCTTGATGGTTATCCCACGCTCTTTCTCGATATCCATCGAGTCGAGCACTTGCGCTTCCATCTCACGCTCTTCCAGCCCACCACAACGCTGAATAATGCGGTCGGCGAGCGTAGATTTGCCATGATCGATGTGCGCAATGATGGAGAAGTTTCTGATGTGATTCATCAACGGGAGCACTTAAGTGATTGAATTCAAAGGAATGCAGACATGAAAAAAGGGCGCGTCAGATGCTGACGCGCCCAGAACCAACAAGCAATGGCAACTGCGATAGTTGGGAGTTCATTGTAGGCAAAAAAGCCAAAACAGCAACCAAGCAATGGCCAAAAAAGGGCACGTTGCATAAGCACCACATCATCTTATTCACAACTTATTCACAATTTTATTTCGAAATTCTGGGTAAGGCTGTGGGTGAACTGTGGAGCACCTGTGGAAGAACAGAAGTTATTCCGTATCATGGATTTTAAATGGATTGATATAACCGAAATTTAATAAAGATATGGCTTTATATACTCTTTATCGTTAGTTTGGAAATTTAGTAAGTACCCACCAACTAAAAAGGTTGAGGGCAGAAAAACTGGAAATAATTTTTCTGCCCAGCCTGATTTATTTGCAACAACCTCACCCACGGCTGAGGTTTAGGGCTTAGCGGGCTGGTCGGATCACCACATATTGCGCCCATTCCCCACGTCGAATCAAAAGACTTACCGGCTTGGTTCGATCGAGTTTTGCAACCAAACCTTCCAGTACCTGCACCGAAGGGGTCTCGGTATTGGCCAAAGCCAAAATCACATCTCCCTCTTGTATGCCAGCGCGTGCCGCAGCATCGGTAGAGGCATCAACGCGGACGCCGCCGCGTAATTTAAGTTCTTTCTTTTGCGCGTCGGTGAGTTCGCTGACAGTCAATCCTAAAAACTTAGCAACGTTTGAAGTTGCGGGTTTTTCAGCGGGTGCTGCTGCTTTTTTGGCAACTGCTTCTGGCTCAAATTCACCTACTGTGATTTGCTTGTCCAACAAACTGCCGCGACGCCAAACTTGGATCGTGCTCTTGGTTCCAGGTTTGGTGTTGCCCACCATGCGAGGCAAATCAGAGGATTTGTCGATGGCTTTTCCATCGAATTTCAAAATAATGTCGCCTGGTTCAAGCCCAGCTTTTTCTGCAGGAGAACCTTGCTCAACACCACGCACCAAAGCGCCTTGGGTTTTGTTGAGGCCCAAAGATTCAGCCACTTCTTTACTCACTTGGTCGATCTGCACACCTAAGCGGCCACGTTGCACACGTCCTGTAGCACGCAATTGCTCACTCACGCGAATCGCTTCGTCAATCGGAATTGCAAATGAAATCCCCATGAACCCGCCTGAGCGCGAATAGATTTGGCTGTTGATGCCCACCACCTCGCCACGCATATTGATGAGCGGGCCACCAGAATTTCCTGGGTTAATCGCCACATCGGTTTGAATGAATGGGAGATAGTCCCCTGTGTCGCGTTGTTTGGCGCTCACAATGCCCGCAGTCACGGAGTTATCGAGGCCAAAAGGCGAACCAATCGCCATCACCCATTCGCCGACTTTGAGTCGCGAAACATCGCCAATGCGAACCGCTGGCAAACCAGTGGCTTCAATCTTCACTACCGCCACGTCGCTACGCTTATCAGCGCCAACGATACGGGCTTTGAATTCACGCTTGTCAGGTAGTGTGACGAGCACTTGGTCTGCACCATCCACCACATGCGCGTTGGTCATGACAAAACCATCGGCAGAGAGGATAAAACCAGAGCCTACGCCTCTGGGTTGCTCTTGTTCGGGTTGCGGACGATTAGGACGTTGCTGGCGCGGACTGTTTGGCGCTGGCATCGGGACGCCAAAGAACCGGCGAAACAACTCTTGCATTTCCTCGTCTGGTGAACCCGCTTGTGATTCGCGCGCAGAGACTTTTTCTAAGGTGCGAATATTGACCACCGAAGGCCCCACCTGCTCCACCAGATCTGTGAAGTCAGGCAACACGCGTCCCGTTGATGCCACTGCTTGCGCTTGTGCAAATGAAGGCGATAAGCCCCAACCCAAAGCCAGCACCAGGCAGGCAACAAGAAATTTGCGAGAGAAAAATCTATTCATGGTCATCTTCAACATCCAAAATATGTCATCCAAAACTACAACGCCCCTTCGACAAATGAGGTCGACGGGGCGCTTTGCAAGGTGGAAAAATTAAACGCGTTTGAAAAGTAATGCGCCGTTGGTTCCGCCAAAACCGAAATTGTTTTTCAAAGCAACGTCTATTTTCATATCGCGCGCAGTGTTCGCGCAATAGTCCAAGTCGCACTCAGGGTCTTGGTTGAAGAGGTTAATCGTTGGAGGCACTTTTTGCTCGTGCAAAGCCAACACGGTAAATACGCTCTCGATACCGCCCGCACCGCCCAATAAATGACCTGTCATGGACTTGGTTGAACTCACAGTAATTTTTTTTGCGCGATCGCCCAAAGCCGCTTTGATGGCATTGGTCTCGTTGATATCGCCCAAGGGGGTAGAGGTGCCGTGCGCATTGAGGTAATCCACTTGGTC
>CAYFLF010000270.1:0-2576 GCA_964343725.1 uncultured Bordetella sp. | reverse complement strand
TAACTCAATTCACTATGCAATTCGCTGATCGACTCCATAACGTTGAAACTTCTGCTATTCGTGAGCTTTTTAAGCTTTTGGGTAAGCCTGGGATTATTAGTTTTGCGGGTGGATTTCCTGATAGTGCCATGTTTGATGTGGAGGGTATTCGCGAAGCGAGTGCTTTGGCTTTGGCGAAAGAGCCTGGGGCTTCTTTGCAGTATGGTGCGACGGAAGGATACAACCCTTTGCGGGAGCAATTGGCTTTGTTCATGGCGAGTAAAGGCGTGAAAAATATCGCTCCTGAAGGTTTGATTGTCACCACGGGAAGTCAGCAAGCCTTAGACCTTGTGGCGAAAACTTTACTCAACCCGAGCGACATCGCGTTGGTAGAAGCGCCAACTTTTTTGGCAACGATCCAATGTTTTCGTCTTTACGGGCCCAAGGTGTTAGGTGTCCCTATTGATGCGCATGGCGTGCAAGTCGACAAACTCGAAGCCATGATTGCGCAACACAAGCCTAAATTGGTCTACATCATTCCTACTTTTGGCAATCCCAGTGGCGCATTACTGACGAAAGAGCGCCGTTTGAAAATTTTGCAATTGGCGGTGCAGTATCAAACCATCGTGATCGAAGACGATCCCTACGGCGATTTGTATTTTGGTGACGCGCCTCCACCCTCTATGCTCGCTTTGAGTGACCAAGTGCCAGGTAGTCGCGATTGGTTGGTGCATTGCGGTTCTCTGAGCAAAGTACTCTCACCAGGTTTACGCGTGGGATGGATGGTCGCTCCTCCTGATTTATTAGCCCGCGCCACGATGTGCAAGCAATTTAGCGATGCACACACCTCTACTTTTGCACAAGCCACTGCCGCTCAGTATTTGTTGTCTGGCCGAATGCCCACTACGCTCGATACCGTGCGTCGTGTCTATGCAGAGCGTGCGCAAACCATGGACAAAGCCTTGCAACGTGAATTGGGCGATGCTTTGTCTTACACAGCACCACAAGGCGGTCTGTTTTTCTGGGCAAATCTCACTGGCGCAAAGGGCGCAGTGAAAGACGGCAATGTATTTGCCAAAAGCGCGATTGAAAAAGGCGTGGCTTTTGTGCCGGGGGCACCGTTTTTTGCGAATGACCCAGACTTGTCCTCGATTCGCCTCAGTTTTGCTACTGCGGACTTGGCAAAAATCGAGGAAGGTATCACTCGACTGGGTCAGGCTTTGAAGCTTTGAATTTAAAAGCTTCTATCTTCGCGGATTAACTCTTGTAATCCTCTAGCGGCAAGCAGCTGCAAAACAAATTGCGATCACCGTAAACATTGTCAACGCGCCCGACCGTTGGCCAATACTTTTGTCGCTTCAAGCTAGGCAGTGCAAAAGCAGCGCATTCGCGGCTGTAAGGGTGGTCCCACACATCAGCAGTCACGCTGGCGGCGGTATGCGGGGCGTGTTTCAACGGGTTGTTGTCTTGCGGCCATGTGCCGTTTTCAATCAGACGAATTTCCTCGCGAATGGCGATCATGGCGTCGATGAACCTATCGAGTTCGCCTAGTGTTTCGCTCTCGGTAGGTTCCACCATCAAAGTACCAGGCACTGGGAAACTCAGCGTTGGCGCATGAAAACCATAGTCCATCAAGCGCTTGGCAACATCTTCGGCAGAGACACCGGTTGCATCTTTCAGGGGTCGTACATCCAAGATGCATTCGTGGGCAACATAGCCTTCTGCGCTGGCGTACAAAGTGGGGTAGTGGTCTTTTAAACGTGCACTGATGTAATTGGCAGAAAGAATCGCGGTCTCTGTAGCGTGCTGCAAACCTTCTGCACCCATCATGCGGCAATACATCCAACTGATGGGTAACACAGCAGCATTACCCAATGGCGCAGCGGAGACAGCACCTACGCCATTGACAGCATGACCCGCCGTTGCATGCCCAGGCAAATAGGGCACCAAGTCTTCCACCACACACACAGGACCCACACCTGGGCCACCACCACCGTGGGGAATACAAAAGGTTTTGTGCAAATTGAGGTGACTGACATCGCCACCAAACTCACCTGGTGCGGCCACACCCACCAAGGCATTCATGTTGGCGCCATCGACATACACGCGGCCACCATGCTGGTGGACCAAGGCGCAGAGCGCTTTGACTTGTGTTTCAAACACGCCGTGCGTGCTTGGATAGGTGATCATGACTGCCGCCAAGTTGGCGCTGTGCGTTTCGCACTTGGCTTGCAAATCGGCCATGTCCACATTGCCTTGCTCGTCACAGGCAACTACGACAACCTGCATACCCACCATTTGTGCACTGGCTGGGTTGGTGCCATGTGCTGAGGCTGGAATCAAACAGATATTGCGATGGCCTTGGCCTTTTGCCATGTGATACGCACGTATGACCAACAAGCCCGCATATTCACCTTGGCTGCCCGCATTAGGTTGCAAACTGATGCCTGCATAGCCAGTGGCTTGACATAACCATGCACGTAACTGTTCGTCTAACAATTGAAACCCTTGCAGCTGGTCTGCAGGTGCAAAAGGATGGGGCTGTGCAAACTCGGGCCACGTGATGGGAATCATCTCGCTGGTGGCATTGAGTTTCA
>CAYFLF010000269.1:0-2579 GCA_964343725.1 uncultured Bordetella sp. | reverse complement strand
TCACAACCCGTGCAATAGGGCTCTATGACGGTATGCATGCGTTTGTTGCTGCCAACAATCGCGTCGGTGGGGCAAGCGTCGATACACAGCGTGCAGCCAATACACCAGTTCTCATCAATCACCGCTAGGGTGCGAGGACCTTCTGTGCCGTTGTTGGGATTGAGGGGGGCGACTACTTCGCCCGTGATGGCAGCCAAGCGCGAAATGCCCTCTGCGCCCCCAGGCGGGCATTGGTTGATAGGGGCTTCTTTGTTGGCGATGGCTTGCGCGTAGTGCAAGCAATCTGGGTATCCACAACGCGTGCATTGCGTTTGCGGTAGGGCGTCAAAAATGCGCTCGACCAGACTCACTTGGTTTTTTGGCGAGGGGCTTTTTTAGCGCGGACGGGTTGGGTGGTGTGGTGACGCGCGATGAATTCTTTGACAACGGGGTGGACGATTTCGCGCCAGCGGCGTCCGCTAAAAATGCCGTAGTGGCCAGCCCCTTTGGCTTCTAAATGCAAGCTGTCTTTTTCTGGGATGCCGCTACACAATTTGTGGGCTGCCTTGGTTTGACCAGAACCCGAAATATCGTCTAGCTCGCCTTCGACGGTGAGCAAACCGGTATTGCGAATGTCTTGGGGGCGCACCAACTCCATCACGCCTTCTGGTGATTTGACCTCCCAAGTACCACGCACGAGTTTGAACTCTTGGAATACGGTGTTGATGGTTTCCAAGTAGTAGTCGGCATCCATATCGAGCACCGCGTTGTACTCGTCGTAAAACTGGCGATGGGCCTCGGCATTGGCGTCGTCACCCTTGATCAAGTCTTTGAAATAGTCGTAATGGCTTTTGAGGTGGCGGTCAGGGTTCATCGCCACAAAGCCACTGTGTTGCAAGAAACCAGGATAGACACGACGGCCAGCGCCTGGGAAGTTCTCAGGCACGCGGTAAATCACATTGTTTTCAAACCAGTTGTAACTCTTGTTCATCGCCAAGTTGTTTACAGCGGTGGGGGACTTGGTGGCATCAATCGGGCCGCCCATCATGGTCATGCTCAGGGGGATTTTTTCTCCGCGGGAGGCCATCAAGGACACGGCAGCTAAAACTGGCACAGTGGGTTGGCAAACACTAATGATGTGGCAGCAGCCGTAGAGCTTTTGCAAATGGCGAATGAAGTCCTGGATGTAATTCACATAGTCGTCTAGGTGGAACTCGCCCTCGCTCAAAGGGACCAAACGTGCATTGCGCCAATCGGTGATGTAGACCTTGTGGTCTTGGAGCATGTTTTTCACAGTGTCACGCAACAGCGTTGCGTAGTGGCCTGAGAGAGGCGCCACGATCAACACTGCGGGTTGGGATTTCATCTTGGCAAGCGTTTTGGTGTTGTCTGTGAAACGCTTGAAACGGCGCAACTCACAAAACGGCGTATTCATCTCCACGCGCTCATGAATGGCGATTTCAACCCCATCCACGTCGATAGATCGGATGCCAAACTCAGGCTTGACGTAGTCTTTGCCCAGGCGGTAGATCAAGTCGTATCCCGCTGACACTCTTTGTCCCAAACTGGTGTTGCCAAGCGGAGACATGGGGTTGCTGTAGAGCTTGGCAGTAGCCAGAGCAAAGTCAGCGAACGGTTCCATCAAGGTGCGTTGGGTTTCAAAAATCTTGTAAAGCATGCAAGGAATCTCGTAAAAAAGTGCTCAAGCAATGTAACAGCGCAAAGCAAGCTCAAATTGGGGGCTGAACTCCAATTTATTGAACGACTTTGGCGATGGATGCGCAGACGTGGTCAATGTTTTTGCTGTTCAAGGCAGCCACACACATACGGCCTGAGTCGGTACCGTAGACCCCGAACTCGTTGCGCAGACGGACCATTTGGTCTTTGCTCAGTCCTGAATAGCTGAACATGCCGATTTGGCGGGTGATAAAGCTCATGTCTTGCTTGACGCCAGCGGCTTTGAGCCCGTCCACCATTTTTTGACGCATGGCTTTGATACGCACGCGCATCTCGCCGAGTTCTTTTTCCCACAAAGCACGCAACTCGGGGTTGCCCAATACGGCTGCCACCACGGCGCCCCCATGAATGGGCGGGTTGGAGTAATTGGTACGAATCACGATTTTGAGTTGGCTCAACACACGGCCGCATTCTTCTTTGTCTTTGCAGAGAACGCTTAGCGCACCCACGCGCTCACCATAGAGACTGAAGCTCTTAGAGAAAGAGGTTGAAACAAAGAAGTTCAGGCCAGCCGCCACAAACTTTTGAACCACCGCGCCATCCTCTTTAATGCCGTGACCAAAACCTTGGTAGGCCATGTCAAGGAATGCGGTAAGGTTTTTAGCTTTGACGACGTCGACCACTTGGTCCCATTGGGCGGGCGTGATGTCGTAGCCCGTGGGGTTGTGACAACACGCATGCAACACCACCACCGTGCCGGCTGGCGCGGCATTGAGGGATGCGAGCATGCCGTCAAAGTTGATGTCTTTTTTGCTGGCGTCGTAGTAAGCGTATGTCTCGACCGTGAAACCCGCATTGGTGAACAAACCGCGGTGGTTTTCCCAGCTAGGGTCAGAAATCAACACCTTGGCTTTGGGGTTTAA
>CAYFLF010000268.1:0-2594 GCA_964343725.1 uncultured Bordetella sp. | reverse complement strand
CAAAATAGAAAAAGGCGCCCCATTTTTAATTTGCGCATAAAACTTGCCAGTCGACCCAAACGCCAAGAGGGCTTTGTGTCCAGTATCTTTTTCAAATGCTTGTGCAATTTTTTGCATTGGCGCAGTGAAATTGGCGGCAACGGCGACGGTCACCTCTGCGGCTTGCACAGTGAGGCTTAAAAAAGCAACACGCCATACCACTGCAAAAAAAATCCACCGAAGAAAAGTCTTCATGCCCATCAAGCAAGCGCATCATTGCACAGTGGCACCACCTTCAAACCAACGCTTGATCAACAAGCGTTCATCCTCGGTAATAGCTGTGGCGTTATTCATGGGCATTTGGCGTAAGACAACAACTTGTTGGTAAACACCGAGCGCGTGTTGCTTCAATCCCTCAGGTGAATCCAATCGTACATTTTTCATTTGGACTTGCTCACCATGGCACGAATAGCATCGCTGGATTAGCACAGGTTTTACGTCTGCATAACTCACAGGTGTCATATTATTTGTAGTTACTTTGACAGAAGACACGGGGCGCATCCACACAATCACACCGATCAACACGACAACCCCAGCCATCGCAAAAGGCCATGGGTTTTTCGCACGTCCTAGGTGATAAGCATGCCGTTGGACAAAGAACTGGCGTATCAAAGCGCCAGATAGCATCATCAACACCAAAATCACCCAGTGGTTTTCATGCGTGTATAAAAAACTGTAATGGTTGCTCAGCATGGCAAAAATCACAGGCAAGGTGAAGTAAGTGTTGTGGACGCTGCGTTGTTTTCCGCGCTTACCATGCATGGCGAGTTCTTTCGGATCCATCGCAACGCCTGAAGTCATCGCAGCGACTACTTTGCGCTGCCCCGGAATGATCCAAAAAAACACATTGGCACTCATGGCCGTGGCAATCATGGCTCCTACCAATAAAAATGCAGCGCGCCCAGCAAACAAATGGCAAGCTAACCAAGAGGCAAACGCAATCACTACGAACATGCTCGCCCCCACAATGAGCTCACCGTTTTGTCTAAATCCAAAAACACGGCTGACAGCGTCGTAGACGAACCAAAACACCACTAAAAATGCCAAGGCAGCGCAAATAGCTTGTGCACTCGACCAGTCCATCAAAGCTTTATCGATGAGAAAGGTGCCTGCGTTCCATAAATACAAAACTGTGAACAATGCAAAACCAGACAACCACGTGGAATAGCTTTCCCAATAAAACCAATGCAATTTGGTATGGATTTTTTTTGGCGCCACCATGTACTTTTGAGGGTTATAAAAACCTCCGCCATGAACTGCCCACATAGCGCCGTCTACACCCTTTTCCAATAAATCAGGAGAGTTAGGTCGGATCAGGTTGTTATCCAAAAAAACGAAATAAAAAGAAGAGCCAATCCAAGCGATAGCCGTAATCACATGCACCCAACGCAAAAGAAGGTTAGCCCAATCTAATAAATACGCATCCATGTTTGCTCTAACGCCTTTTAATTCGGTTTCTTAATGTTGTTGTAGAAGCTGAGCCGCTACAGCCACAGCAATAACTTCGGGTTCTTTACCCGTAATACCTTCCACCCCAATCGGACATGTGACAAACGCCAACTCTTCGGCACTAAATCCTTTGGACTCTAAGCGGTGCTGAAAAGTCGCCCATTTGGTTTTGCTACCGATCAGCCCTATAAATTTCAAATCTCCATGTAGGCGTTGTCGCTTGAGACAAGCCGCCACGACATCCAAATCTTCCGCATGGCTAAAACTCATGATCAATACACAAGCGCCACTTGGCAGAGTGTCTACCGCAGCGTGCACTGGGTCCGAATGGTCACACACCACATTCGCTGCAGTTTCAGTAGGAAAAATTTCATCCCTGCTGTCTATCCATTGCACTTGAAAAGGCAGAGCACTCAAAACACGCACCAATGCATGTCCTACATGCCCCCCACCGAACAACGCCACCGATTTGTCCTCGCTGGGCAAACGTTGCCGCAACATCGACATATCTTTTAGTGCAATATGTTCAAACTTCAAATGCACCACACCGCCACAGCACTGCCCTAATGCTGGGCCCAGCGCGTACCGATTTACCAGCGTACCCTCTTGACTTTTTGAGTTCAATAAAGCTCTCGCTTCTGCAATCGCCTGAAACTCCAAATGCCCGCCGCCAATGGTGTTGACCAGCGCCTCAGGAAAAACCGCCATCCAAGCACCTACCTCACGGGGGCCAGAACCTTCCACGTTAGCAACCGTTACCAACACGCCAGAGGCATGCTGGAGTTGGCTCCATAACTCAGCAGTGTGACGGGGCACGCGAAACTAGGACGAACTACAAGAGATCAAACAAACAGGGCGCAACGACGCTAAGCGTTTGCGGCTAGCGCTTTCACCTTCTCACATGCCATCAAGATGCGCTCAGGCGTAGCAGGCGCATCCAGATGCACCACGACTTTGTGGTCAGCACTTGCTGCAACGGCATCCCGCAAAGCGAAGAAGCTCGACAGCCCCAACATCAAAGGCGGCTCGCCCGTCGCTTTGCTATGAAAAGGTGTGGGCTTCAAGTTGTAGCCATCAAATAGCGTCACATTGAAGTGCTCAGGAAT
>CAYFLF010000267.1:0-2599 GCA_964343725.1 uncultured Bordetella sp. | reverse complement strand
ATTTTTGAGCGGGTAGAATGCCCACTCTCGCTTGTGAAAGCGCTGAGCCTTTGGCTCTGTCTAGATTAACCCCGAAAAACTTCACGATGAACACCGCGGATGCCAAGCGTGTCCTTGAGACCGCATTGATTTGCTCTCACCAACCCATTCAGCCACGCGAATTGCGCGTGCTGTTTGATGACGCCTTAGGCGTAGACACCATCAAAACCTTGCTCGAAGAGTTGCAGTTGGAATGGACCCAACGCGGCGTCGAACTGGTGCAAGTCGCGTCTGGCTGGCGGTTTCAAAGCCGTCCCGAGATGCGTCCCTATTTGGACCGCCTCCATCCCGAAAAACCTCCTAAGTACACCCGCGCAGCGATGGAAACCTTGGCCATCATTGCCTATCGCCAGCCAGTCACACGTGGTGACTTAGAAGATATCCGCGGCGTAACTATCAATTCATTGGTACTCAAGCAATTGGAAGACCGTGGTTGGGTCGAAGTGATCGGCCATCGCGAGACTGTTGGTCGGCCTGCGTTGTTTGCCACCACGCGTCAATTTTTGGATGACCTAGGCTTGGCCTCTCTTGACCAATTACCTGTCTATGACACCACGCAAGCGCAAGCCAATGCTTTTGCTCAGTTGAATGCACAAGAGGACGACGCGCAACTCTCTATTGACGATGCTTCTGCTGAAGAAGCCCAAGTCGAAGTCCAAGTTGAAGCCCAAGCCTCTGACGCAGACGCAGACGCAGACAGCACGGCTGCAACTCAAAACGACAACCAGTCCAATGTCGCCTGACACCAAAGACAATCCTTTGGTCCCTTCAGACGAAGCAGAAGCCTCCCGCATTGAGTTTTTAGATGTTGTGTCTGGCCAGTTCGATGCAGAACTGGCGAAAGATGACACTGCGCCGCTCAAACGCGTTCTATTGCCCCAAGCCGAATCGCCCAAGTTGCACAAAGTCTTGGCCCAATCGGGTTTGGGCTCGCGTATCGAGATGGAGCGACTGATTGCCGCTGGTCAAGTCTCTGTGAACCAACAGCCTGCGCACGTGGGACAGCGGGTGCAGTTTGGTGACCAAATCAAAATCAATGGCAAATTAGTCAAGGTACGAATTGCACCGCCCGCGCCCCGTGTGATTGCCTATCACAAGCCTGTCGGGGAAGTGGTGACGCACGATGACCCTCAAAACCGTCCCACCGTATTTCGCCGTTTGCCACGCTTGTACCAAGGCAAATGGCAGTCAGTAGGGCGCCTCGACTTGAACACCGAAGGCTTGTTGCTTTTGACCAGTTCGGGCGAACTCGCAAACCAGCTCATGCATCCTCGTTTTGGCTTGGAACGTGAATACGCCGTGCGTTCCTTGGGCAAGCTCAGCAACGAACAAAAACAAAGCCTGCTCGATGGCATCACTTTGGAAGACGGTGTGGCCCAATTTGGCTCGATTGAAGAGGGCGGTGGCGAAGGCTCCAACTGCTGGTATCGGGTCACGATTTCTGAAGGACGTAACCGCGAAGTGCGTCGTATGTTTGAGGCTGTGGGGCATGCCGTCAGCCGTTTGATTCGTATCCGATACGGCGCGATGGTTTTACCTCGCGGACTCAAGCGCGGTGCTTTTGTAGAGCTCAGAGAGCACGATATCCGTGCCCTGATGCAAGCCGCTGGTGCCAAGGCCCCTCTAAAAAGTGGTCCCAGCCGCGATGACCGCGCACAGCGGGCAAACAGTCGCAGACGAGGCAATAGTGTGGGTCCAAGGCCCGCCACGCCTCGCCAGCCAGAAGAGCGATCCAGCGTCCCAGAACGGTTGGTGCGATCGCGGCCTTCCAAGGGGGCGCCAGACCCATTAAAGACATCTGTGGGCTATATCGGGGCCGATAGCCTTGCCTTTGAGCGCCAGCGCAAGAAAGCTGGCGAAAAAGCCTTTCGTGCAGGCTTGGTCGGTAAGCCAAAAACCCGCAGACCCTAGGGCAAACCCGACAGGCGGGTTAAAATGCTCGTTTTGGGCAAAGTTGCTACAAATTTCATCCAAAAGTTTCAATAAAAACCTCACAGGAAAAGACCAGCATGAGCATCCAACGCACCCTCTCCATCATCAAGCCAGACGCTGTCGCTAAAAACGTGATTGGCCAGATTTACGCCCGTTTCGAAGCCGCTGGCCTCAAAATCGTCGCCGCTCGCATGGCCCATTTGTCGCGTGGCGAGGCAGAAGCTTTCTACGCTGTCCACAAAGAGCGTCCTTTCTTCAAAGATTTGGTCGAATTCATGATTTCTGGCCCCGTCATGATCCAAGTGCTCGAAGGCGAAAACGCCATCCTCAAAAACCGTGATTTGATGGGTGCAACCGATCCTAAGAAAGCAGCGCCTGGCACGATCCGCGCTGACTTTGCAGACAGCATCGACGCCAATGCCGTACACGGATCAGACGCGCCTGAAACAGCTGCAGTCGAAGTGGCGTTCTTCTTTGCAGGAATGAACGTTTACTAAAAGCCAAGAGGCGGCTTAGAAGCCCGCTCGTGCTTGAACCCCATGACGGCCAACCTGCTTGACTTTGATCTCGACGGTTTGGCCGTTTTTTGTGAGCAACTCGGAGAGAAGCGCTTTCGCGCGACCCAGCT
>CAYFLF010000266.1:0-2611 GCA_964343725.1 uncultured Bordetella sp. | reverse complement strand
GCGCAACATATTCAACAAGAAACTTGGCTCCATGAAATTGAAGCGCAATGGGGTGCAGCACCTGGCAAGCATTTAACGGACGGCAAAAGTTTGTTTGTGATGGGCGCGCAAATGGGAGAGATATTGGTTGCGCTGCAACCTGCATTTGGATACGAAGGCGATCCCATGCGCTTGTTGTTTGAAAAAGGCTTTGCGCCTACGCATGCATTTAGCGCTTTCTACCGTTACTTGCGCAATGAGTACAAAGCAGATGCTGTGTTGCATTTTGGAACGCATGGCGCACTGGAGTTCATGCCAGGCAAGCAAACTGGTTTGTCTGGTAAGTGCTGGCCAGAACGGCTGATAGATGACTTACCAAACGTCTATCTGTATGCATCGAACAACCCTTCTGAAGGTGCACTGGCAAAACGCCGTGCGGCTGCCACTTTGATCAGCTATCTCACGCCTTCTATCACCGAGGCTGGACTCTACAAAGGCCTAGTCGAACTCAAGCAATCGTTGGAGCGTTGGCGTAGCGCGGATGAAAGTGATCAGATTGATCGAACATCACTTTTGCAATTGATCCATGAGCAAGCGCTCTCTCTAGACCTGCAAGTCCCAGAACTTGATAACGCAGAAAAATATTTAGAGAGCGAACCATCCCTAGCTTGGGTCGATACGCTGCAAGCCCAATTACTGGAATTGGAATACGCCTTGATACCAGAAGGCCTTCACGTGATAGGCCGCCAACCAAGTCAAGAAGAGCGCTTGTCCACGCTTAAAGCCATGGCACAAGCAATGGGGATTGACGCGCCTGAATTGATCGCGCAATTGGTAGACAACCCTAATGAGGCAGAACTCCATGCGCACACCAAACATTTTTCTCCTGCAGAAATTTTGCAGATTAAAAAACTGATCGACACCAACCAAATTTTGAGCCAAGACCATGAACTCGAAGGTATTTTGCGTGCCCTAGATGGTCGCTACATAGAGCCTGCTCCTGGAGGTGATTTGCTGCGCAACCCAGAGGTCTTACCAACTGGGCGAAATCTGCATGGACTAGACCCTTTCCGTTTACCCAGCGCTTTTGCTGTCAAAGATGCCAAACGCCAAGCAGACAAATTATTGGCACGTTACGCTGCTGATGGACAAGGTCTACCTGAGAGCGTGGCCATGGTGCTATGGGGATCAGACAACTTAAAGTCAGAAGGTGGTCCCTTAGCGCAAGCGCTCGCGCTCATGGGTGCCCTGCCCCGTTTTGACAGTTATGGTCGTTTAGCTGGCGCCGCACTGATTCCTTTAGCTGAACTAGGTCGTCCACGTATTGATGTGGTGATCACGCTCTCAGGCATCTTCCGTGATTTGATGCCCATGCAAATCAAACTTTTAGCTGAAGCTTCATTTCTTGCTGCGAGCGCAGATGAACCTGAAGACCAAAACTTCATTCGCAAACACAGCTTGGCATTCATGCATGCACAAGGATGCGATTTAGAAACAGCATCTTTGCGCGTATTCGGAAATGCCGAGGGTGCCTACGGTGCCAACGTCAACCATTTAGTCGACAGCAGTTGCTGGGAAGAAGAGGACGAACTAGGCAATGCCTTCACCAACCGCAAAGGATTTGCTTATGGTCGTGAAGGACAACCCGTTCGTAACAACGCATTGCTACAAAGTGCTTTGGCCAATGTGAGTCTCACCTACCAAAACGTCGATTCAGTAGAACTCGGCGTGACCAGCATCGACACCTACTTTGACACCTTAGGCGGCATCAGCCGTGCGGTATTGCAAGCCAAACACCAACGTGATGGCAACCGCGCCAGTGCCCCGCCTGTTTATATCGGTGATCAAACACAAGGCGATGGCGTGGTGCGCACACTCACAGAACAAGTCGCACTTGAAACACGCACCCGCATGCTCAACCCCAAATGGCATGAAAGCATGTTGCAACATGGCTACGAAGGTGTGCGCCAAATCGAAGCGCATCTCACCAACACCATGGGTTGGTCCGCTACCACGGGACAAGTGCAACCTTGGGTGTACCAGCAACTAGCGCAAACATTCATCTTGGACCCCGAGATGCGTGAACGCTTAGCCCAACTCAATCCAACCGCATCCGCCAAAGTGGCAGGTCGATTGTTAGAGGCATCTCGGCGCCAATATTGGAAGCCAGACCCAGAAACCATGAAAGCACTGCAACAAGCAGGCGACGAGTTAGAAGATCGACTCGAAGGCATCCAAGAAGGAGTACCCGCATGATGGAAACCGCAACAGTCCCTGTCTCCGAGATCAAAAGAGGGGGTCGTCCTGATGGCGAAGGTAGCGTCCAAGTGCAGATGGACCCCACTATCAAAATCGGAACAGCCAAAGTATTTGCTGTCTATGGCAAGGGTGGCATTGGCAAAAGCACAACGTCCTCTAACTTATCTGTTGCGTTTAGCAAACTAGGAAAACGTGTCTTACAAATCGGATGCGATCCTAAACATGACTCTACGTTCACATTAACCAAAAAACTCATGCCCACGGTCATCGACGCGCTTGAAGCAGTTGATTTCCATGCAGAAGAGTTGCGCTTGGACGACTTTGTGTTCAAAGGCTACAACGGTGTGATGTGTGTAGAAGCAGGTGGTCCCCC
>CAYFLF010000265.1:0-2617 GCA_964343725.1 uncultured Bordetella sp. | reverse complement strand
AAGATGAATTGATTTGCGCGGCTGGAGTGAAAGCGGCTGGTTTGGTGGTGGGGTAAGACAGACCCATGCGCACTCAATCCGATCCATCATTACCCAGCGTAGGCGTCTACGGACTTGGAATTATGGGTAGCACCATGGCCAAGGTTCTTTTGGACCGAGGCTATTGTGTGTACGGATATGACATTGACGCAAAGGCCAATCGGCGATTCAAGCAAATGGGTGGAATCTATTGTCCCGATGCGAGTAATGTTGCATCTAGCGCAGACATCTTAATTGTGTCGGTAGCCACCTCTAATGCACTAGAAAAGGTCACGCAGTACGTCCTAGAGGGACATCAAAAAAGAAAATCAAAATCCGCACTCACCTTAATTGAAACGAGTACCTTGACCTTAGCTGATAAGAACCTACTTGCGAAAACGCTCAAGGCTGTTGGTATCAATCCTTTGGACTGCCCTATTAGCGGTACGGCAGTGCGCATGAAAGATCGTGCGTGGACGATCTTCGCAAGCGGTACTAAAACCGCATATAAAAAAGCGCTTCCCATACTGCGGGTATTTACCGATAACGTTCCCTATGTTGGCGCTTACGGCAACGGCACCAAAATTAAGTTTTCAGCCAACCATTTAGTCGCTATCTATAACGTGGCCTATGCCGAGTCGGTTGCACTGGCAAGGAAGATGGGACTAGATCCTCGTGAGGTACTCAATTTATTTGGAAATAGCCCCGTGCTTGGTACCGGGGTCATGCGTCTGCGCATGAACATGATGGTGGAGCGCCAATACACACCACCTACTATGAAAGTTGAGGTCTGGCAGAAGGACATGGAAGTAATCGGGCAGATGGCAAAGTCCGTCGACTGTCCAACACCACTTTTTCAAACCTGCGCCTCTATTTACACCGCCGCAATGGCGCAAGGGCTTTCTCAGCAAGATACCGCCTCAACCGCAGAGGTGTTGGCCAAAATGTCAGGCTCCCACTAGCTTTTTTGGGACTAGCTTTTTTTAGGCTTAGGGGCTTTTTTCTTCGCGGCTTTTTCAAGCGATTCAATGATGGGCAATTCTTCGCGAACAGCTTTGTAAGCGTCTAGCGCAGCAGGCCCGCCGCAGTAGAGAAAAGAATGCAAGATCAACTCGCGAATCTCTTCGCGCGAGACGCCATTGCGAATTGCTCCACGCAAATGAATCTTGATTTCTGCCGGGCGGTTCAGGGCGATACACATGGACAAAGTCAAGAGACTGCGATCGCGTAGTGACAAACCGGGTCGGGTCCACACGGTTCCCCAAGCGAATTCTGTAGCCAAGTCTTGAAAAGGCATATTCAAGTCATCGGCATTTTTAAATGAACGCTCAACGTAGTCCTCACCCAGCACTTTTTTACGCATAGCCAAGCCCGCCTGAAATGCGGCTGATCTGGGTTTGCTTGTCTTTTTTGTTGATTTGGTTGCCATGGTGATGCCTCAGTCAGCTTTGATGTTTGCAGATTTAATGACAGCGCCCCACTTGTCAATTTCCGCTTTTACATAGGCGGCAAATTGCTCGGGCGAATCGCCTACAGGTAATGCACCTTGTTGGTTGAGTTTGTCAGCTACGTCTTTTTGTTTCAAGATGTCTACGATCTCTTTGTTTAAGCGCGCAATGATTTCTTTGGGCGTCTTGGCAGGGGCTAACATGCCAGCCCATGAGTAAGCTTCAAACCCTGGAACACCTGACTCAGAGAGAGTCGGAATTTCAGGCAGCGAAGGTACACGCTTGGCGCTTCCCATCGCAATTGCATTCACCTGGCCCGACTTGACTTGTGGAAGCACCGAAGGAATGCTGGCAAACATCATTTGCACTTGACCTGCAACCAAGTCAGCCATTGCTGGGCCTTGCCCTTTGTAAGGCACGTGAACCGTTTGAACATTCGCCATGGAGTTGAGTAACTCGCCAGCCAAATGTGCTGAATTACCGCTACCAGGAGTGCCGTAGAAGAGTTGTTTTGGCTTGGCCTTGGCTAGATTAATTAAGTCTTGTGTGGTTTTGGCGGGCACTGAAGGATGGGTCACCAAGATTAGAGGAAAGATCACCATATTCGTGATGTAAGAAAAGTCTTTCAAGGAGTCGTAAGGTAGCTTTTCATACAAACTAGGGTTAACCGCCATCGGGCCGGCTGCAGCGACAGCGATGGTGTAGCCGTCTGGAGGTGCTTGCATCAATGCTTGCAATCCCACAATACCGTTTGCGCCAGCTCGGTTGTCCACCACCACTTGCTGACCCAGTCGTTCTGTCAACTTTTGGGCAATGATTCTTCCTATGACGTCATTTCCACCCCCAGGTGGAAAGGGCACGATGATGCGAATGGATTTATTGGGATAGCCTTGGGCAAGGACACTCGGCATTAAGCCAATAACAAGTCCTAAGGACAAAAAGGCTTGAAACAGTAGCTTTTTCATTAATTGCTTCTCCATGGTCTGTTTCACACATCTTAATAAAAGATGGGGTACTTAGATCAGATTCCAGTCACATTGGCGAATGTGTGGTGTGGCATAGTTGCATTTTTATCAATTTATTTAACGCTTTTAAAAATGACCGACGAACAAGTCATTCAATATGTGCGAGCCACTGCAGTCGCTATGGGT
>CAYFLF010000264.1:0-2645 GCA_964343725.1 uncultured Bordetella sp. | reverse complement strand
TTACCGAAACACCGGCTGGTTTTTTATCGAACGAAGTCTTAGGCGAGGTTTTTTACGCCGCCACCCAAGAAAGAGAAATCCCAGGCTTCCAATTCGGCTATTTGGTCGCTGTGAGAGCTGGTGAAACCATTGCTACGGTGCCTTATTTTTTGATGGATTTCAAAATCAACACCATGTTGGAAGACGGTTGGTTGAAACGTCTGTTGGGTAATGCAGGGTTTCGCATGGCGTGTATCGGTCATCCATGCGCTGCTTTTGGCAATATAGACGGAGTTGTAAGTGCGGAGCTGATGACAAAAGTCTTTTTGGAGCTTAAGCAGTTAGCACCTGTTGTTTCACTCAAGGGATTTAGACCCCATATGCCGGCAGTTGGGTTTGTAGAAGCCAAAGGTTTGCCTGTGGCTATGTTGAGATTACGGGAGAATTTTTGGCAGTCTATGTCGAGCGCAAGACGGAGAAACTTCAAGCGCAAGCGGAAAAAAGCTTCGGCATTGCGTTTGGAGGTTTTTAAGGGCTTGCCCGAAGGCTATCCCCAACTCGTCCATGACCTTTATATCAAGGTGTATGAAAGATCCAGAATCCATTTTGAAAGATTGGATTTGAATTATTTTGTCTCGACAGCATCCATTAGCACCTATGTATTGGCCTATTTGGGTGAGCAAGTGGTGGGTTTTGTTCAAGTTTTCCAAAAAGATAAAAGGATGCTGGCGCAATATATTGGCATCGATCACGCGTATAACCGTGCCCATGGTGTTTATTTCGCGCTTGCTATCCGTGTGGTTGATTTGGCGATTGAATGGGGAAGCGAAGAAATAGAGCTAGGGGAGACCCACTATGAATTTAAAAAAGCCCTAGGTTGTACTTTGGTAGACACAAGCGTCTACTTCCGGCATCGCAATCCTTGGGTACATCGATTGATGTCTTTGTTTTCTTTTGTATTTGAGCCTAGTGCAGATGAGCTCAAGTAAAAAGTGCGTTTAAGTAACTAGGCGCAGGACTTTGAGTTGTTGATCTAGCAGGGTATGGTTTTCCAATTTGCAGGTGCGTATTTTTTGACCAGTGACTTCATTCAAGCGCAACGTGAAAGTCACCGATGGTTTTGACTCTGAAGCTTTGAGGGATAAAAGATGCAACAAATAGGGAAGATCGTCGCCATGGATGTAATGTTGCCAATCATTGCTATGGATCACGTTGCCAGAGAAATGGAATATCTCAAAAAATAGGGGTTGCAGTTTGATGTCAGCGTCTTCGAATTTAAGGAGCAAGATATCGTCAAACTGCGTCAACAAATTTTGCAAAATAGTGAGAGACGCATTATTTTTTTTAGAAATAAAGAGTTGATCGTTTTCATTGAGTAATGCCAGTCGATAGCGCGACTGCATAACCTTGAGCAAGAGATTGCGGCTGTATGCATTTCTTCGCAGGTTCTCAATCACCACTATGGCAACGATGGTAACTACAGCAAAATTTGCAAATTGCAACCAATCTGTTGCAGCAGGAGTCCCAAAGGAGTTGTAGGGCTGTATGAAAAAATAACCGCCTAGTACCGTGCTTGCGACAACGCTAATTAATGCCAGCTTGTAACCATATAGGTAGGCTATGACAATACATGCTACGATAAAAAAATGAAACGGTGCGTAGGGTTCAATCGTCTCATGTAGACCAAAACGAATCAAGAAAGAAACCAGCACAATAAGCGACGTCGCCACCACTGAGCGTCCCAGTGGATGAGGTACCCAAGATTTAGAATTTTTTATCCGCATGTCTGCATCTGATCCATCTTCGCAAGCGTTGTTTCTTAAAGGGGGAAACAACTGCGTTCTGATGTTACACGGCCTAGGCGCTAACGCCCTAGAAATGCAAAGACTTGCCAAATATCTTCATGAATCTGGATTCTCTGTAGTCGTTCCCTTTATCGAGGGATATACCTATGGCTCAGACACCCAACCATGGCAGGTATGGTTAGACCAAGTTTTAGAACATATTTGGAAACTCGAGGAAGAATACGCCACTGTGAGTGTTGTGGGCCTCTCGATGGGTGCTGTTCTCGGCATGGTTGCTGCGCAACGTCATCCTAGAGCCTTAGCAGGATTGGTATTGCTCTCCGTGTCGTTAGCTTATGACGGATGGAGCATGCCGTGGTATCGGGGTTTATTAAAGATATCTTCATGGCTACCTTTTGCTAAAAACTATCGGCTAAAAGAGTCTGAGCCCTATGGAGTGAAAAACGAAGAAATGCGCGCTTCGATCAAGGCCGCATTGAACACGCAAAATATTTCTGAATCAGGTGTGGGTGAAATAGGCTATGGCTTGATCAAGCAAGGCCAATATTTGATTCGCGAAGCGCGCGAAAACGCCCGTTTGATTGATTGCCCCACATTAGTGATCCATTCGGTAGATGACGAAATTGTGCACATTCGTAATGCAGAGTGGGTTTTCAGAGAAATTCGCTCTGATGAAAAAGAAATGATTTATTTGGGTGACAGCTATCACATGATTACTGTCGACAATGAGCGCGAGACTGTCAACCAAGAAACCACCCGTTTCTTGAAAAAGTCAGTCAATCACCAACTCGATAAACCTGCATTTGAAGTGCCCCCTGTCAAGTCCTCACACTTGAGACGACTGTTGCGCAAAATACAAAC
>CAYFLF010000263.1:0-2655 GCA_964343725.1 uncultured Bordetella sp. | reverse complement strand
TCTTCCTTCTTCTCCCCAATCTTGCTCTCTTGACCCAACACCAAACGGGTAATGTTGTCTTGGTGGCGCATGAGTAGCAAGGCACTGATCGCGATCAAGGCTATTAGTTGGGGTTCGCCGGTTGTCCAAGCGACTTGGTTGCCAAAAAGGTAATAAAGCGGCGCAAATAGCGAGGCAGCGATGGCAGCGAGCGAGGAATAGCGGAAAAAATAGGCGACGATGCCCCAAGTAGCCAAGGTAGCAAGACCGAGGACGGGCTCAATGCCAAAAATAACGCCCGCCGCCGTTGCCACACCTTTACCGCCTTTGAAGCTAAAAAATATGGGCCACAGATGCCCGATAAAAGCCGAAATCGCGACCAGCGCCAACACGCGCTCGTCCCAGCCAAAGGAAGTTCCCAACAGTTTGACTAGCAACACGGGCACATAGCCTTTGAGTGCATCCAATGCCAAGGTGTACATCGCCGCTTGCCGATTGCCAGATCGCAACACATTGGTCGCGCCTGGGTTTTGGCTGCCATAGGTGCGCGGGTCATCTAATCCCATCAAACGACTGACGATGACCGCAAACGATAAGGAACCTATCAGGTAGGACCCAAAAACTACCAGCAATAAGGAGTTGGAGTCAGTCATAGGATGAAAAAGAGATTGGCAAAGTAGGTTTGTTCAGACTGAGAACACACATCACAACGCAGGGTCGCGCATTTCCCAGCGGATGGCATCGATCGCCGCCAATACGTCTGGCGACAAGGTCTTGCCCCACACATCCAAATCGGTGTCGAGTTGTGCCACCGAGGTCACACCAATGATGGTGCTCGCGACTTGCCATTTGGTGTAACAAAACGCCAAGGCCATTTCAGTCGGTGTCATGCCGTTCTCGCGCGCCAGCGCGTTGTAGCGACGGGCTGCCGCCAAAGCCTCGGGTCGGCCCCAGCGTTGCTTTTGAACCGACTCGTAAATCGAGAGGCGACCACCGTCTTTGCCTTGCGGGGCATTGGGCCCCGTCACGCCACCCGCATCGTATTTACCGGTGAGCAAACCAAAGGCCAGCGGCGAATAGGCCAACAAGGACACATTCAAACGGTGGCAGGTTTCATCCAAGGCGTTTTCGAAAGTGCGGTTTACCAAGCAGTAGGGGTTTTGTATGGTGTGTACGCGGGGCAAACCATGCTGATCCGCTAGCCGAATAAATTCGTGCACGCCGTAGGGGGTCTCGTTGGACAAACCGATATAGCGCACCTTGCCAGCCTTGACCAACTTAGCCAGTGTCTCTAGTTGCTCGTGAATGGGAGTCTCAATCTTGTCTTTGGCTGGGTCGAAATACACCATGCCAAAAGCAGGCACATGGCGCTCAGGCCAGTGGATTTGGTAGAGGTCGATCACATCGGTTTGGAGGCGCTTGAGACTGGCATCGCAAGAATTCAAAATATCTTGCGACGTCATGCCACTGCCCTCGCGCACCCAAGGCATGCCGCGTGAAGGGCCGGCTACTTTGGTCGCCAACACTAACTTTTGCCGAACCCCAGGATGCTTGGCAAACCAGTTACCCAAAATCGTTTCGGTTGAACCACAGGTTTCCGCTTTAGCGGGGACGGAATACATCTCCGCCGTATCCAAGAAGTTCACGCCGCGTGCGAGAGACCTATCCAGAATCGCATGCGAATCGGCTTCGCTCACCTGCTCGCCAAAGGTCATCGTGCCCAAACAAATGGGGGTGACGCGCAAATCACTGTTGCCCAGCGGAACAAGGGGGAAAGACATCGCTACAACTCCAACAATCGGTTTTTCAAAGCGGGTAAGTCTAATGCCTCGCTTGTAGCGCGGCTCTTTCCTCTTCTTGCAGACGCAATACCCGCCTTTGCACCTTGCCCGTCGTGGTCATGGGCAACTCCGCGATAAATTCAATCTCTTTGGGGTATTCATACGGTGCCAGCTTGCCGCGCACATGGGTTTGTAAGTCGGCAATCAAGGCCTCGCTGGCTTCAAAGCCAGGCGCCAGCACCACATAGGCTTTCACCAACGCACCGCGCTCTGGGTCCGGTTTAGGCACCACCGCCGCGTTGGCCACGGCAGGGTGTTTCACCAAACAGTTTTCCACTTCGCTGGGCCCGATGCGGTACCCCGCTGCTTTGAACACATCGTCCGCGCGGCCTTGGTACCAAAGATAGCCATCGGCATCGCGCACGGCTAAGTCGCCTGTGCGGCACCAGTCGCCAGTGAACTTGCCTTGGGTGGACCGTGGGTTTTTCCAATAGCCCAAAAAGAAGATAGGGTCTGGCTCGCCATGCTGGTTCAAGCGATGCAAAGCCACATCCCCAGGCACACCATCCGGACACTCGTTACCGTCTTCGTCGATCACCGCCACACGGTGCCCGGGATAGCCTTTGCCCATGCTTCCAGGCTTGGCGGGCCAACCCGCGTTGTGCCGATGGGCGACAGGGGTTTGCCCAGCACCACTCGCCCATTCCATCGCGCAATTGCCCACGATGTAATTGATTTCGGTTTGGCCAAACATCTCGTTGACCGTCACGCCCAATTGCTTTTGGCAATAGGCAAACACCGCGTCACCCACGGCTTCGCCCGCACTCATCATGGCCTGCAGTTGCAGTTTGAATTGCTTGCGCGGCGTGGGGTACGCCTTCATCATCGCTTTCAG
>CAYFLF010000262.1:2290-2672 GCA_964343725.1 uncultured Bordetella sp. | reverse complement strand
TCGCATTAGCCCTGCTCAGTAATTTTTACTTCTGGCACATCGGGTTTGCAATGCCGCTTGCTGCACTGCTCATTCTCATCGGCTTAATTTATGTAGCCAATATCGGCTACGGGTATTTTGTGGAATCACGCCACAAGCGCCAGCTTGCAGACTTATTTGGCCAATACGTACCTCCTGAGTTAGTCGATAAGATGGCTGAAAACCCGCTGCAATACAGCATGGCTGCGCGCAAAACTCGTCTAACCGTGTTATTTGCCGATATTGTTGGCTTTACATCGATATCCGAAAAGTTAAGTCCTCAAGAACTAACTGCTTTTGTCAACGAGTACCTCACCGAAATGAGTGCAGTCATCCGCAACCACGGCGGCACCCTAGATAAATA
>CAYFLF010000262.1:821-2280 GCA_964343725.1 uncultured Bordetella sp. | reverse complement strand
CAATCACGCCACCTCCGGAGTAGTCTCGGCGCTATCCATGCAAAGTAAGCTAATTGAGCTCAAGCAATCATATGCGCAGCGAGGTTGGCCCGATATTGCTGTTGGACTTGGTCTGAGCACGGGTGATATGACCGTTGGTGATATGGGCTCAAATATCCGCAAGGCTTATACAGTCATGGGTGATTCAGTGAACTTAGGCTCACGATTAGAAGGAATCACTCGCCAATACGGGGTTGGTATTTTGGTATCCGAAGAAACCCAGCTTGAAACTCAAGGGGTTCTCTTTAGAGATATCGATATGGTCCGAGTTAAGGGAAAAGATAATCCGATTACTATCTATGAGCCAGTGGGCCTTGAAAACCAGGTCGATACTGCAACACGAACCCAAGTAGAAGCTTGGAATACCTTGGTAAAACACTATCGCAACCAATCCTGGAATGAAGCGGAAGCGATTTTAAAATCACTCATCGCATCTGATCCAAACCGCAAACTCTATCAAGTTTATGCGCAGCGTATTACACTATTCCGACAAGATCCTCCGCCACCCAATTGGGATGGCGTGACCAAATTTGAAACCAAGTAAAAGTGAGATTATGAAAACAATCGCCTATCGACAGTTAAGCAGCTTCCTAAAAATGGTTTCCTTGCAAGCACCAAAACTCATTTTTGCATTAGCCATCCTCTTTACTGGGCTTAGCTTAGAAGTGATGGCGCAAGAAGCTGGAAAAATTATGCGTGTAACCGGTAAAGCCACAATTACCTCATCAAGTAACCAAAGCAAAGAAGCCAATAAAGATGATGCCGTCAATCCAGGGGATACCATTTCTAGCAGCAAAGATTCACAAGTTCTTATTCGCATGAAGGATAACTCCAGCTTGCTCGTTCGCGCGGATAGTAAGGTCAAGATTACCGCCTTTCAATTCGAAAATAAACCCACTGATAACGCAAAAACCACCGTCATTGCCGGCACCCTAAGAGCCGTTTCAGGGTCCATTGGCAAAGGCCAGCCTGATAATGTGAAGTATGAAGCGGGTACGGCAACCATTGGTATCCGGGGAACTGACATCGAAGTAGCCATTGTTGAAGAGGGCGCCAAAGACCGAGCTGGCATTTACAACTATGTTCATGATGGGGAAACGGTAATGGCACTTAACACCGGGGAAAAAGCCAATGTTGAAAAAGAGTTAACCGGCTTTACTCCAGCCAAACCATTGCCGGGTGAGCCGCGTTTGCAGATTTTGAGGGACCGCCCTGCCTTCTTGCAAATTGGTGGCTTTGACGCTCTCATTAACCAACTCACCGCACCTCGCATTCCAATGATGAGGTAGTGAAATCCTTATCAGTATCTTGAGTTGAGGGTCGCTCAAATCAGCCTCATCAAATGCCTACGGTTACCCGTAGGCATTGTTGTTTTCCAGCTGATCTATTTTTTACTGACTGGTTGCGCAGTGATGTATAC
>CAYFLF010000262.1:0-811 GCA_964343725.1 uncultured Bordetella sp. | reverse complement strand
GGGATATGTGGAGCAAAAAAACCTCATCCCATCTGTACGTCTATACATCAAGAATCAGTCTTTATTAAACCAATCTGCGCAATCTCATCAAACCTTGACAATTTATATTGAGGGAGATGGTGCGCCTTGGATTGCAAAAGAATTTGCGCCGGCAAACCCCACACCACGATATGCACTTGGCGCTCAGCTAGCAAATCAAGATCCAAGCCCTCTAGTAGCCTACCTTGGCAGGCCATGCCAATTTCTTGATGATGAGCAACTTCAATCTTGCGATCCGCAGCTTTGGACCAATGGTCGAGTTAGTAAACAAGCCCTTGATATGGGCAATAGCGCAATTGATCTTTTAATCAATGAAATTCACTCACAACAAAAACTTCCAATAACATCCATTCATCTTGTGGGCTATTCAGGGGGAGGTGCTTATGCCGCCCTCTTGGCGAGCCGTCGTAGCGATGTGAGCTGCCTAGTGACCGTGGCTGCACCACTGGATCTGGATGTTTGGGTCCAACTGCATCGTGTTGCCCCATTAAGCGCTTCCCTCAATCCAGCCAATCCAATGCCCCAACTAACCAACATAATCCAAACGCATTGGTATGGAGCCAAAGATCGAGTGGTGCCACCGCAGGCAATCGGGCTTTATGAAAAACATAACTTTTCCTCACACACTTTAATGATGGTGCTACCAGAAGCAAATCATGTACAACCGTGGGATGCCAGTTGGGCAACGCTTTTAAGCAAAAGTTGTGCGCCCTAATTTTTATAAAAATGTTGCAGCGCAACCTCTTGAAATTTTTATGCACCACCATTTACT
>CAYFLF010000261.1:0-2685 GCA_964343725.1 uncultured Bordetella sp. | reverse complement strand
GCGCCAAACGGCTCATCGAGCAGCAACATTTTGGGTTCATGGATAAGCGCGCGGCAAATACTCGCGCGTTGTTGCATGCCACCAGAGAGTTCCCAGGGGAATTTACGCTCATAACCACCAAGCCCAACGGTTTGCAGAAGTTTGATGGCGCGGGCTTCGAACTCTTCTTTGCGCTCTTTGAATTGGGCGCGAAAGGGTTCCACAATTTCCAAAGGTAACAAGACGTTGTCCAAGGTGGTGCGCCAAGGCAAAAGCGATGGTGCTTGAAACGCCATTCCACTGATTTTGAGCGGCCCAGTAACAGCTTGGTTGTCTACAAAGATCTCACCACGGCTTGGTTTTTTCAAGCCAGTGGTGAGTTTCATGAAAGTGGACTTCCCGCAACCAGAAGGCCCGACGATGGCGATGAACTCGCCTTGCTTGACTTGTAAGTTGATGTCCTCTACAGCAAAGTGGTTCTTTGCTAGTAGTTCATCGTTATAGGCCAGCCAAACATTCTGGAAGTTGACAAAGCTGTCAGCAGTTTCAGTCATCAAGTTGCCGACACCCTACTTTTTGGCGGCTGCTTTAGGAGCAGGTAAAACGTCGAGTTCCTTGGCCGAAGGCAAGAACGATCCGTTCCAAATGTCGTCAGATTTGACGCGTGTTTTGGTGTTGAAGGCGTCAGAGACTTGAGAAGCCATCAAGGACAAACGCGGGCCTTTGATTTGTCCAAACCCTTCCGCACGCGCGTCAGCACTGTTGATAACGGTATCAATTGCCAATTTCAAGCGGCGTGTTTCGAGTTCGACGTTGATGATGCCGTCACGCGCTTTGACCGCTTCGATGGACTGGGCGGGGTCTTTGATCACGTCCTTCACACCTTTAGAGAATGCGCTCAAGAAAGCTCGGATAGCGGCAGGGTTCTCCTTGATCATTTTGGGGCTGGCAATGATGGCGTTGCCATACAACTTCACGCCGTAGTCGGGGTATTGCAACACCACAACGTCTTCAGCTTTCACACCGCGCGCTTCGATATTGAGCAGTGACGTGAAAGTAAAGCCTGTGATCGCGTCAACGTCACCGCGAACCAACATGGTTTCACGCAGCGGTGGGTCCATCGCAGTCCAAGTCACATTGCCGATTTCGTTGGCTTTGGCAAAGATAGGGAATGCGCGACGGCCCGCGTCAAAAACAGGTGCTCCCATTTTTTTACCAGCCAAATCGCCTGGGGTTTTGATGCCTGACTTCTTCAAGGCCATCACAGAGGCGGGGGTGTTGTTGTAGACCATCATCACCGCAACGGGTTTGTTGGGTGCGTCAGGGTTGTTGGCATGGAACTCCATCAAGGCGGCCAAGTCGGCAAATCCCAAGTCATAGGAGCCAGAAGCCACGCGAGTGACGGCGCCACCAGAACCGTTGCCGGCATCCACGGTGACATCTAACTTGGCGTCTTTGAAGTAACCCTTAGCAGCAGGCACCAAAAATAGGGCGGAAGGGCCCTCAAAACGCCAATCCAGCTGGAATTTGATGGGTGTCGTTTGAGCCGAAGCCAAGCCAAATGCAGTGGCACAAGCCAGACCGAGGGTGGTTTTCAGGAAAGAGCGCTTGATCATGGAATCTCCTAGAGCGGGTTCGTGGTTTTTACAAAAAATGTACTTGCAATAAAGATGCCCACACAGCGGTTGCGATGGGATGTATTTAGGGGCAAATTGTGCTCGACTTTGGTTTGTATACAAAAAGGGTTTACACCAAAGTGGTGCTGACGCCCCTTGCAGGTGCGATTGGCCCCAGCCTGACTCGGTGAACACCCGCATGGAAATTCATCATACGAATGGCAGAATGCGTGGGCTTTTTGCTTACATCCTCTGCTTTCCCTCTCCAAATGACATCCTCCCCCTCGATTCTTTATCCCCGTCTGTTGCTCACTGGGGCGGCGGGCGGCTTGGGGCGCGTTCTGAGACCGCGTCTGAAATCCCATTGCCAAACCTTGAGGGTGAGCGATATTGCCGATTTGGGGGCTGCTGGCGCTGGCGAGGAAGTGATGTCGGTGCCGCTGCAAGACGCCCAATCGGTTGACAAATTGCTCGAAGGCGTGGACGGGGTCGTCCATCTAGGCGGTGTCTCGGTGGAGCGCCCTTTTGACGAAATCTTGCCTGCCAACATCGTGGGCATGTACAACTTATACGAAGCCGCCCGCAAACACGGCACCCGTCGCATTGTGTTTGCCAGCTCGAACCATGTGACTGGGTTTTACAAACAAAGCGAAACAATCACGCCCACCATGCCTGTGCGCCCAGACGGCTACTACGGTTTGAGCAAGGCGTTTGGTGAAAACATCGCCCGCTTTTACTTTGACCGCTACGGCATCGAGACAGTGTGTTTAAGAATTGGCTCGTCTTACCCCGAACCCAAAGACCGCCGGATGTTGGCAACCTGGTTGAGTTATGACGATCTTGAACGTTTGGTGGTGGCAAGTTTGACTTCGCCGGTGGTGGGTTTCAGCGTGATTTATGGCATGTCGGACAACCCTGTGGTTTGGTGGGACAACGCATCTGCCAAGCATGTGGGCTACCAAGCACAAGACAGCTCAGCCAAGTTCAAGAGCGCGGCCGAAGCGCGACAACCCTTGCTAGATTTGACCGATCCCGCGGTGATTTACCAAGGCGGTGGATTTGTCAAAAACAGCCCGATTTGATTTTTTAA
>CAYFLF010000260.1:0-2692 GCA_964343725.1 uncultured Bordetella sp. | reverse complement strand
TTTCCGTTGCAGCTACTGCAGCGGCTACCAGCCATCGGCGTGTGAATGCGGCTGACAAGCGCATCATCAATGGCCACACCGATGTGAACCAGTTGGTGCCGTTCAAATACAAATGGGCTTGGGAGAAATACCTCGCCACCTGCGCCAACCACTGGATGCCGCAAGAAGTCAACATGACGCGCGACATCGCGCTATGGAAAGACCCCAACGGTTTGAGTGATGACGAGCGTCGCTTGGTCATGCGTAACCTGGGCTTCTTCGTCACGGCTGATTCTTTGGCCGCTAACAACATCGTGTTGGGCACCTATCGCCACATCACTGCGCCTGAGTGCCGTCAGTTCTTGTTGCGTCAGGCTTTTGAAGAAGCGATTCACACCCACGCTTACCAATACATCGTGGAGTCTTTGGGACTCGACGAAGGCGAGATCTTTAACGCCTACCACGAAGTTAAATCTATCCGCGACAAAGACGAGTTCCTGATCCCCTTCATCGATGCCATCATGGATCCCAACTTCCATACGGGCACTGCTGAAACCGATCAAACTTTGTTGAAGTCCCTGATTGTGTTTGCGTGCTTGATGGAAGGTTTGTTCTTCTACGTGGGATTTACCCAAATCTTGGCATTGGGTCGCCAAAACAAGATGACCGGTGCTGCAGAGCAATACCAATATATCTTGCGTGACGAATCTATGCACTGTAATTTCGGTATCGATTTGATCAACCAAATCAAACTCGAAAACCCACATTTGTGGACAGCGTCTTTCAAAGAAGAGATCAAAGGCTTGTTCATGCAAGCGGTGGAACTCGAATACCGTTATGCGGAAGACACCATGCCGCGTGGCGTGTTGGGCTTGAATGCATCGATGTTCAAAGGCTATTTGCGCTACATCGCCAACCGTCGTGCTACCCAAATCGGTCTTGATCAGTTGTTCCCCAACGAGGAAAACCCTTTCCCTTGGATGAGCGAGATGATCGACCTGAAAAAAGAACGTAACTTCTTTGAAACCCGCGTGATTGAATACCAATCAGGCGGCGCTTTGACTTGGGACTGATTCTTAAAACCATATGTCCCTGAATTTGTCCATCACTCAAACAAGCACCCACTTACGAGGTGTTGTGATGGGCACAACGTGTTCATGGGGTTGGACCCGGATCCAGCGCCATGAATCGCTTTGCATGCTTCCAACCGGTGCAAAGTGTTTCCACTCAACGATCTAAAAAATTGATCTAGGAGAAAAGAAATGGCAACTGCAAAAAAACCGGCCGCTAAAAAGAAGGCCCCAGCAAAGAAAGCGGCAGCTAAAAAGCCAGCCGCGAAGAAGAAAGTAGCCGCTAAAAAACCGGCAGCCAAGAAGAAAGTCGCAGCAAAGAAGCCAGCAGCTAAAAAAGCTGCAGCCAAAAAGCCAGCGGCCAAAAAAGTAGCAGCGAAGAAAAAACCCGCTGCGAAGAAAGTGGCAAAAAAAGCAGCACCGAAAAAAGCTGCAGCCAAAAAGCCAGCGGCCAAGAAAGTAGCCGCTAAAAAACCGGCAGCCAAGAAAGTAGCAAAAAAACCAGCGGCGAAAAAAGCAGCACCTAAAAAAGCCGTCAAAAAGGCTGCGCCTAAGAAAGTTGTGAAAGCAGCAGCGCCAGTTGTTGTCGCTCACGCGCAAACCACGCTAAATCCACAAGCCGCATGGCCGTTTCCAACGGCGAGCCGGCCCTGATTTTCAAACGATCAGCAAACGGATTTATCGTTTACCCCCAACCCGACGCCGCAAGGCCTCGGGTTTTTTATTTGCCTACCGAAATATCAGCCGATGTGTAAATCGTTGAGTTGGTAATTTTGTGGCCCGCGTTGGGCAATCTTGCGTGCGCCAACTTCGTTACCAAGCGCTGCGCATTTATCTAGTGACCAGCCTTTTTCTAAACCAAATAGCAAGGCACCACGCCAAGCATCGCCGCAACCTGTGGGATCCACCACTTGCTTGGCTTTGACGGGAGGCACCAGTGTTTTTTGGCCATCGATCCAGACTTCACATCCATTTGCACCCAAGGTCACGATCAAACCCTTCACGTGGCGTGAGAGTTCTGCGCTAGAGAGTCCAGTTCGGTCACACAGCATCTTGCCCTCGTAATCATTGACCGTGACCCAAGTGGCGAGGTGGATGAAATGCATCAACTCTTTGCCATCGAACATCGGCAAGCCTTGACCTGGATCGAAGACAAAAGGAATATCTGCGTGTTTGAATTGCGCCGCATGCTCGAGCATGGCGTCGCGTCCGTCAGGCGAAATAATGCCCAACTGGATATCTGCACGTTTTTCGATTTTGGTTTTGTGCGCTTGCATCATGGCGCCAGGATGAAAAGCGGTGATTTGGTTGTTGTCTTTGTCCGTCATGATCATCGCTTGTGCGGTATAGGTGTCTGAGACCGACAAGATAAATTCACTCGATATGCCGAGTTGCGATAAGCGCACCAAATAATCTGCACCATCCGTACCGAGCGTCGCCATAGGCAAAGGCGTGCCACCTAAGGCCTTCAAGCTATAGGCGATATTGCCAGCACAGCCACCAAAGTCGCGCCGCAGGGCAGGCACCAAAAAAGACACATTCAAGATGTGCAATTGATCGGGCAAGATTTGCTCCGCAAACCGTCCTTCAAAATCCATGATGGTGTCAAACGCAAGTGAGCCGCAAATCAGCGATGCCATACA
>CAYFLF010000259.1:0-2694 GCA_964343725.1 uncultured Bordetella sp. | reverse complement strand
GGTTTGGTGCAAGCGCAGGGTGATACCAGCACCTTTCGTGTCTTGACACTCAATACCGATATGGCGTGTGACATCACGGTGCATACGCCATTGGCATCAGCCATTAACAACTCTGGTCACAACTCCGGTCAAAACAACTCCCCCAAACAAACTGCTACGACAAAGCGTTATGTCGAGTACGCTGGCGATGCTCGCATAGACGGCGCACCTGGTAGCTCGGCACCGATCACTATTAACTTTTTGGACACTGCGGGCTCTGTGTGTTCATCTTTGCTTCCGACGGGGCAGGTGAAAGACACCATCACCGTGACGGGCGAGGGCTTTGCGCCTTTCACATTGGATGTGACTTGCATAGACAACGGCATGCCCTTGGTGATCTTCAAAGCCAGTGACGTAGGACGCACAGGGTATGAGTCGGTGGCTGAACTCAATGCCGACGACGATTTAAAAAAACGTATAGAGGCACTGCGCTTACAAATCTCGTTGAAGATGGGTCTTGGCGATGTTTCGCAAAAGAACTATCCCAAGATGACCTTGATTGCGCCTCCCAAAGACGGCGGTTCTATCACGACGCGTTCATTCATTCCGCATGTGTGCCATGACGCAATTGGCGTATTGGCTGCGGTGACGGTGGGAACAGCATGCGTACTCAAAGGGTCTGTGTGTGACGGTGTCGCTGTCATGCAAGCTGGCGCTACGCAACATGTATCGGTAGAGCACCCCACTGGTGAGTTCAGCGTCGCTTTAGAAACGGACCCTAACAACCCACAAAACGTGACCAAAGCAGCCTTGCTTCGCACAGCCCGATTGCTGATGCGGGGTGAGGTGATGGTGCCCCACGCAGTATGGGCTGGGCAATAATTTTTTCAACATATCCAAACAAGGGCACCCCTTATGAGCCAATCTAAACCCCTGATCATCGATGTCCACGGTCACTACACGACCGCACCCAAGGCGTTAGAAGAATGGCGTAATCGCCAAATCGCGGGCATCAAAGACCCAGCGATGATGCCTAAAGCCAGTGATTTGAAAATCAGTGACGATGAATTGCGCGAGACCATTGAGACCAACCAACTCGCCAAAATGAAAGAGCGTGGCTCGGACATCACCATCTTTAGTCCGCGCGCAAGTTTCATGGCGCACCATATTGGCGACTTTCAAGTCTCTTCTACTTGGGCGGCAATTTGTAATGAGTTGTGCTTTCGTGTAGCGCAACTCTTTCCTAATAACTTTGTGCCAGCTGCCATGTTGCCCCAGTCGCCTGGTGTGGATCCAGCCACTTGCATTCCTGAACTAGAGAAATGCGTCAAAGAATATGGCAACGTAGGTATCAACCTCAATCCTGATCCATCTGGTGGTCACTGGACTTCGCCTCCCTTGAGTGATAAGTCGTGGTATCCCATTTACGAAAAAATGGTGGAGTACGACATCCCCGCGATGGTGCACGTCTCCACCAGTTGCAACGCATGCTTTCACACCACGGGCGCGCATTATTTGAATGCAGACACCACTGCTTTTATGCAGTGTTTGACCAGTGATTTGTTCAAAGATTTCCCGACCTTGAAATTCCTCATTCCTCACGGTGGTGGCGCTGTGCCTTACCACTGGGGGCGTTTTAGAGGTTTGGCACAAGAATTAAAAAAGCCATTGCTACAAGACCATTTGCTCAACAATATTTACTTTGATACCTGCGTGTACCACCAGCCTGGTATTGATTTGCTCACACGCGTCATTCCTGTCAAAAACATTTTGTTTGCCTCCGAGATGATTGGTGCTGTGCGCGGCATAGATCCTGAAACAGGCCATTACTATGACGATACCAAGCGCTACATTGAATCGACGGCCAACCTCAATGCAGAGCAACGCTATGCGGTGTACGAGGGTAATGCGCGTCGCGTCTTTAGCCGACTAGATACCCAACTCAAAGCCAAAGGCTTGTAATCCATCCGCTTATTTTCAAAGGAATCCACCCATGACCCAATTAGGAATCGTGAAACGTAATATCGTGCGTGCTGACGCGACAGCTGTCCAAAAACTCGGTAAGTTTGGCGTTGCAACCGTGCATGAAGCGATGGGGCGCGTGGGCTTAATGCAGTCTTATATGCGTCCCATCTACAGCGGTGCTTTGGTCTCTGGCACAGCGGTGACAGTTCTTTTGCACCCTGGTGACAACTGGATGATGCACGTGGTGGCTGAGCAGATTCAACCAGGCGATATCGTCGTAGCGGCGATCACTGCAGACAACTGCGATGGATTCTTTGGCGATTTGTTGGCAACGTCTTTTATGGCGCGTGGTGCCAAGGCTTTGGTGATCGATGCGGGTGTGCGCGATGTGCGCGAGCTGACAGCCATGGGCTTTCCCGTATGGAGCAAAGGTGTCAGTGCCAAGGGAACGATCAAAGCCACGATCGGTTCGGTCAATATTCCTGTTGTATGCGCTGGCGTCAATGTAGAGCCAGGTGATGCAGTCATTGCCGATGATGATGGCGTGGTGGTCGTGCCTGCTGCGTGGGCACAAAAGGTAGCGGACGCAGCCGAAGCCAGAGAAGCCAACGAAGGTGAAAAGCGTGCCAAGTTGGCTGCTGGCGTGCTGGGTCTGGATATGTACAAGATGCGCGAACCGCTTGAAAAAGCAGGTCTGCGGTATATCGATTGATGCTATGCATTTGATACAGCGCATTTTTACGCTTGCCT
>CAYFLF010000258.1:0-2703 GCA_964343725.1 uncultured Bordetella sp. | reverse complement strand
GAAATCAGGTTACGTGACATCAAGATGGGGCAATACGTACCCACCCGAAATGACGATACCAAGCGCGCGGGGGAGGGTGTCGAACTATCAGAACAAACGCTCTCCAGCGTGACCCCTGTGAGTTGTATCGCACCGCGAGCGCGCTCGCCAATTCGCCATGTGATGCGCGTGAGCTTGGACTTGGCTTCGAGCATCGCACCCGAGCACCACTACATCGCGCAAAAAATTGGCTTTGCAGCTAGACAGCACGCCATGCAAGCCTCTACCCAAACCCAGCATTGGCGCTTGATGACAGATCTCGCCTACAAACGCGCATACGAGCGGATGATTTATGGCCAAGGCGAAGAAGCGGTGCAATGGTCTTTGCAACTCACCGTATTGCCTGCGCGCGCGCACCTCAACACCAACGAGCACCCCGCATTCATCTTGGCGTGGCAAGTGCAAGCGGGCCCCAACAAGCCCGTGTGGTTTGGCGCACAAAACCTGCTCTTTGGCGTCACCATTCCCAGTAGCTACGGCACTCCCAAACTCGACGTGGATACCCTCTCGTCTATTGAATTGACCGTGAACAACATGGCCAAAGAACTCGACCGCCAACTCGCCTGCGATCCCCAAAGCTTTGTAGTCGAAAAAAACGAAGACGGCCAATTGATGTTGCAAGCAGGCAGAACATCAGGATTGCGTGTGGGCGATCAAATCGTGTTGTCAGATGCCCGTTTGCTACCAGGCCGCGCCATCGAATCTGGCGCACTTGACGCGGCCGTGCTTGCCGAAGTTAAATCGGTGTCGGATTACCAGTCTGAGATTCGCCAAGTGGCGGGTAAAAAACAAACATTTCAGGGTGGCTGGGTCGCTTGGCCCTTCATTTACTAACGGAACTGTCGGAGAACTTTTATGTCCTACTTCAACACTTGCCTTCGAGTCGCCGTTTGCCTTGGCGCCCTTGCTGGCGCAGCACATGTTTTTGCATTGGATGTAGAAGGCAAGGGCGCGCCCAAAACCTACGATGTAGTCTCTGGCGATACCTTGGACAAAGTGATCCGTGCCACCATGGCCGACAGCCCTTTCAAAATTGAAATTTTGCGTACTGCTTTTATTCAGCAAAACCCACAGGCGTTTACCAAAACCCCACCACGTACTTTGATGGCTGGTTCTATATTGACCATCCCTGACCATGACAACTTGGTCGCCATGTACCTCAAATCTGGCAAAAGCGCCCCTGCCAAAAACGCCACTGCTTCAAACAACAATGCTGGCCCAGGCTCAGGCGGATATGCCACGACCGATCTGAACATGAACGAGCGTAAAAACTGGGTTCGTTTCCCTTAAAGGTCATGCCATGGCGTTGCTCGGCCCTGAGGGCGTCAACCAAGTCGCGCGCATCATGCCGGTCACCCAAGACCTGCGACAAATATTCATTGAAGCCCCTGTCGCAAAAGAGTTAGGCCTGCACGACGGCCAAGTGGTGCAAGCGGTGGTCACCTTGCACCAAGACCAACTCAAGCTCGCCATGAACGAGCATGTGTTCAATCTGCCACTATCGCCCTACATCAAAGAAGGCGATCTTGCGCAATTACGTGCCCAGTTATTGCCCACAGGCAAATGGACCTTGCAGTTACTCCACACGGGCACTTATGCGGGTTTGCAAACCTCGCAAGCAGCGCAGGCCGCGCTGGCTGCGCAAACAGCCCAAGCTGCTACGCAAGCACTAGGTCCCTCGCGCTTTAGTGCCTTGCTGGTGCAACCCGAAGGCTTTGCTAATTGGGTCAATCTGTTGCGCCCAGGAATTTTGGAGGCGCTGTTGCCCGCTGGCGTGACGAGCGAGCTCAAAGAACGTATCAAAGCGCAACGCTTGACCATGGCCAACTTGCAACCCATGACCTTGCGTCGATTTGTTTTGAGACACGCTAAATCGAGTGAAGCCGACTTAGCACAAGCGCAAGAAGTGCGAGACGACGAAAAAGTGCTTTTGCGTTTGCTGATGACCGAACGCCATCGCATGGGCGCAATAGAAGAGGGCGATGCCCAAGACACTCTGAAACACGCCTTAGACGAAGTCGAAGCCGCTCAACTGCAAGCCGTGAAAGATTGGCGCAACGGTGATCTCAACCTCAGTTTTGTCATCCCCTTTACTGATGCAGACCCGCTCGAGATGCAGTTTGAGAAAAAAGGCGACAAGCCTGGCCAGCCGAAAAACCCCTTGGTCGTCAATATGCACACCAACAGCCGTGTCTTGGGCGAGGTTTGGCTCAAAACCAGCATCAGCGATAAATCCAATGTCAACCTGACCATGTGGGCCTTGCGACCCGATATCGCGGCCCAAGCCAAAGAAAATGCCAGCGAATTGACCTATGAACTCGAGTCTGCAGGTCTGACACTGGGCCACTTTCAGGTTTACAACGCCGCGCGGCCAGACGCCGTCCAAAAACGCGAAGTTCCCAAGCACGGTGTGCTGATCGACACGGAGGTGTAAATGAAAAACACCCCCTACCAACAAGCCGTCGCTCTCGAATACGGTAAAAACAAAACACCTATCGTCTCTGCCAAAGGAGAGGGCGAATTGGCACTTCGCATCATTGCCGAAGCCAAGCGCCAAGGTGTCTATGTGTCGGAGGACCCGAGGTTATTGGCCATGCTCAGTCGCTTGGACATCGGGCAAGAAATTCCAGAAGATATGTTCACCGCCGTTGCGGTCATTCTGGC
>CAYFLF010000257.1:0-2714 GCA_964343725.1 uncultured Bordetella sp. | reverse complement strand
TTTTACATCAGTCGCTTGGGTCTGAACCTTAATTAATTTCACCCATTGAGTTGTAACTCGAGTTCGTGCAATACCTTGTAACAGGGCAACACCTGCGCCACGCTAGAGTTAGGCTCACGACCTTCTTTGATAGCAGCAAAAAACTCACGGTCTTGTAGCTCAATGCCGTTCATCGATACCGCCACTTTGGACACATCGATTTGTTCGTCTTTGCCGTTGTACAAATCGTCGTAGCGCGCCAAATAAGTCGCGGTATCGCCGATGTAGCGGAAGTAGGTCCCCAAAGGTCCATCGTTATTGAAAGACAAACTCAATGTGCAAATAGCGCCATTCGCTGCTTTCAATTGGATACTCATATCCATGGCAATGCCTAAAGAAGGATGGATAGGGCCTTGCACGGCATTGGCTTTGACGATCGGACTACCTGCTTGATAGGCAAATAGATCAACTGTGTGCGCAGCATGGTGCCACAGCAAATGGTCAGTCCAACTACGCGGTTGGCCAAGGGCATTCATATTGGTGCGGCGGAAGAAATACGTTTGCACATCCATTTGCTGGATATTGAATTCCCCTGCTTTGACCTTGTTGTGCACATACTGGTGGCTAGGATTAAAACGGCGGGTATGTCCACACATGGCAACCAAGCCTTTTTCTTTGGCCAAAGACACCACGGCCTCTGCGTCTTTCCAACTATCAGCCAAAGGGATTTCCACTTGCACGTGTTTACCTGCTTTTAAGCATGCAATGCTTTGGGCTGCGTGCATTTGCGTGGGTGTGCACAAAATGACAGCGTCCACTTCAGGCAATGCCAAACTATCTTCTAATTTTGTGGTGACGTGTTTGATACCGTATTTGCTAGCAACCTCTTTGGTTTTTTCTAATTCACGGCTGATGAGCGAGACAACTTCGACACCGTCGATATTCTTGATGCCATCCAAGTGCTTGATACCAAATGCACCAGCACCTGCGAGCGCTACTTTGATTGTTTTAGACATATTGTGTTTCTCCGATATTTAACAATTATTGACATTCCAAAATGGCATGCCCCACAGCGGTATTGGATGCGGGTACATGGTAGAAACGCTTAGCAAGCTTAGGTGCTTTGCCTGTCACTTTGCCGCCATTCACATCTGACATTGCACCCCGTGCAATCAACCACATCACCAGTTCAATGCCTTCGCTTCCAGCCTCACGCACATAGTCAATGTGCGGAACTTTTGCACACGCCACAGGATCGTTGATCATCAAATCGAGCCACTGGTTATCCCATTCGCGGTTGATCAAACCTGCACGAGCGCCTTGTAATTGGTGGCTCATACCACCAGTTCCCCAAATGTGCACATTGAGGTCTTCGTCGTAGCTCTCGACAGCTTTGCGTATGGCTTGTCCTAAATTGAAACAACGTTGACCACTGGGCACGGGATATTGCACCACGTTCACTGCAAAAGGAATGACAGGGCATGGCCAAGCACCTTTCTCAGGATCTTGCTGGCCACACATCAAAGACAAGGGCACGGTCAAACCATGGTCGACATCCATTTTGTTGATGATGGTGAGGTCGAAGTCTTGTTGGATCACAGACTGCGCAATATGCGAAGCCAATTCTGGGTGGCCTTTGACAACAGGCACAGGACGTGGGCCCCAACCTTCATCGGCAGGCTGGTACTGTGCGGCAGTTCCAATGGCAAAAGTGGGAATCATGTCCAAACTAAACGCTGTTGCATGGTCGTTGTAAACCAAAAAGATGACGTCAGGTTTGTTGTCTTTCATCCACTGCTTGCCATATTCATAGCCTTCGAAAACAGGCTGCCAATAGGGTTCGTGTGTTTTACCTAAGTCCAGTGCTGCACCTATGGCAGGTACATGCGAGGTGTATACAGATGCGGTAATTTTTGCCATCTTGAGTTGCTTTCTAACTATGCTTTTTGTGCTGGATTTTTGCCACCGGAGCCTTGTGGTTGGTGGTGGGCTTGCGCAGAACCATCTTCACCGATATAGCGATTGCCTTCGACAGAACGGCCACCACTGACCATCATGTTGCGGTACTCCTCTTCGGTCATACCGGTCATGGAGCCAGCCATTTGTTGGAAACTCTTGCCATCGGTCGCACCAATCTTGGCAAGGAAATAGATATTGCCACCAGTTTGCATGCACCAGTTCAAATCGCGCGCCATCACCGCTTGTTTTTGTTCTTCAGACATGGGCCAGTCGTCAAGGTAGGCACGTTCATTCGCTTTGAATTTCTCGCGGTTCTCTGCTTTCATCAGTGACATACAAAACTGATTGAGCCAGTAACCTTTGCGCGATTGCTCTGCATCAAAAATGATGGTCCCTGGCACATCCAGGTAAGGTTTATCTAGCGCCATTTAATTCTCCTCAGGCCAATACAAACGCATGGGGTTGTCCACTAGCAGTTTTCTTTGTAACTCAGCAGTGGGTGCAATATGGGGAATGAAATCCACCAACAAACCGTCATCGGGCATATGGTCTTTCAAATTAGGGTGCGGCCAATCCGTTCCCCACAACACTCGATCTGGAAATTCGTGCACGATGCGTTTGGCAAACGGAATCACATCTTGGTAGGCGTTTTGCTCACCATTTAGCGCTCTAGGACCAGAGACAGAGAGACGCTCTGGGCAAGTCACTTTGCTCCATACATTGCTGTGCTCACGCATGAACTTCACAAACAATTCAAACTCAGGACCATCCACAGG
>CAYFLF010000256.1:0-2716 GCA_964343725.1 uncultured Bordetella sp. | reverse complement strand
GATGAGCGCTTTTTGAAGCTACGTTTGTTCAGTAGCAGCGTGGAACAAATCGCCAGCGGTTTACGTTGGGCCGAGGGCCCGCAATGGTTTGGAGATGGGCGCTACTTGTTGGTGTCGGATATCCCCAATAACCGTATCTTGCGTTGGGACGATGCTTCAGGCCAGGTCAGCGAGTTCAGAAAACCCTCGCACAACGCCAACGGTTTGGCGCGCGACATGCAAGGCCGCTTGTTGACCTGCGAGCACCAAGCGCGTCGCATCACACGCACCGAGTACAACGGCAGCATCACGGTACTGGCCGATCATTTCGAAGGCAAACGCCTCAACTCGCCTAACGACATCATTTGTCAACGCAATGGCGCGGTGTGGTTCACCGATCCGCCGTTTGGAATTTCAGGTGACTGGGAGGGCGACCCAGCAACTTCGGAAGTAGTGGCATCGGTCTACCGCATTGCGCCTGAGACGGGAGAGTTGCAGCAAATCTTGTCTGACTTGCAAGGACCCAATGGTTTGGCGTTCTCGCCTGATGAATCGATTCTGTATGTAGTCGAGAGCCGCGCGCAGCCCTACCGAAAACTCTGGGCCTACGACGTGCAGGCAGTCGATAAAGGTGGCGTGAAACTCACCAACAAGCGCCTATTCACCGAAGCCAAAGACCACGGTGCATTGGATGGCTTTGCAGTCGATGTGCAAGGTAACTTGTGGTGCGGCTGGGGAAGCGACGGCTCGACAGGCGCTGATCCAGAAAAGATTGATGGTGTGCGCGTTTTCGCTCCGGATGGAGTTGCTATTGCGCACATCCACCTGCCAGAGCGTTGTGCCAACGTGTGCTTTGGAGGCGCGAAAAATAACCGATTGTTCATGGCGGCTAGCCATTCGGTATATGCGCTCTATACCAACACGCGTGGGGCGGTTTAGTCCTCTTAGCAATAAACCGCTAGCATCGGCCTTTTAACTGACGCAGCGTGGGCGTATGCCCATGCGAACACTGACCCCAAGATGGAGATGGAGAAGCAATGCAGAGAAATCTTTTTAAACGCGGCGTGATTGTTTTGGGATTGTGTGCCCTCAGTTTGGTGAGCTTGGCGCAGCAACCCTATCCCAACCGCCCCGTCAAAATCATCGTGCCGTTTGCTGCGAGCGGCCCTGCTGACAACTATGGACGCTTTATCGCACAGCGTTTGCAAGAGGCGCTAGGGCAAAGCTTTGTGGTGGATAACCGCCCTGGCGCTGGTTCCATCATCGGCACCGACGCCGTTGCCAAGTCTGCGCCAGATGGTTACACCTTGTTGATGATGTCCAACACCCAAACGGTCAATGAGTCTTTGATACCTGTTCGCCCTTTTAACTTGCTCAAAGACTTTGTGCCCATTGCGCCGGTCAATTATTCGGACTTGGTTTTGGTGGCGCACCCCAGCGTTCCCGCCCAAAACTTGCCTGAACTCATCAAGTACGCCAAAGCCAACCCCGGAAAGATCAACTACGCCTCTTCTGGTAACGGGACGCCCTATCACATGGCGGGTGAGTTGTTTAAACACATGGCGGGCGTCAACATGACCCACATTCCCTACAAGGGCAGTGCTGCGGCGCGCACCGATGTGTTGTCCGGCCAGGTCGATGTGATGTTTGACGCCGTCACCACCATGACTGAGAACATCAAAGCAGGCAAAGTGCGTGGTCTTGCAACAACGGGAAGAACCCGCTCGACGGTTGCGCCAGAGTTACCCACTGTCAATGAAGATGGGGTGCCCAAATACGAGGCCTTGATTTGGCTTGGCTTGATGGCGCCTGCTGGCACACCCGATGCCATCGTTCAACGCTTGAATACGGAGATCAACAAAATCGTGAACGCCCCCGATGTCAAGGCGACTTGGGCAAAACAAGGCGCTGTGGCGATGTCCATGACAGCGCCAGTCTTTGCCAAATATGTTGCGGATGACGTGGCCAAATGGGCGACGATTGTGAAAGTGTCTGGCGCCAAGGCAGACTGAGATGGATGTGTATCTACTAAGCGGCGGAGCAGCCGCTGGTTTGGTGAATCCATTGCGGGCTGCGTTTGAAGCCAAGCACGCTTGTACCTTGCATGGCACTTTTAGCGCAGTCGGTGCGATGAAAGAAGCCTTGTTACAAGGCGTACCTTGTGATGTGGTCATCTTGTCCCAAGCCTTGGTGCAAGGCTTGATCGAGAGTGGTCATGTCAAACCTGGCAGCTTACGTGCTTTGGGTGTGGTGAAAACCGGCATTGCTGTGAAACACGGTGCCAGCCATCCTGCCATTGCGACCCGCGCTGATTTGCAAGCCGCCTTTCGTGCGGCGGAGGGCATTTACTTTCCAGATCCCAAGCTGGCGACTGCTGGTATTCACTTTTTCAAAGTGTTGGCGTCGTTGGGGCTAGATGTCGAACTGGCCGATCGTTTTCGCACCTTTGCCAACGGGGCGACTGCCATGAAAGCAATGGCACAGGCGGATGGACAAGTGATTGGTTGCACCCAGGTGACAGAAATCAAATACACCGAGGGTGTCGATTTGGTGGGTGTCTTACCCCAAGAGTTTGAATTGGCCACTGTTTACGCTTTGGGCATTTCCACAAAAGCGCAACAACCGCAACTGGCGCAAGCCTTGTCAGACACTTTGACAGACGCCTCCACCGAGGCCTTGCGCATCGCTGGTGGGTTTGAGTTGATCTGAGCATTCGGATTGCAATGACTTTGATTCA
>CAYFLF010000255.1:0-2731 GCA_964343725.1 uncultured Bordetella sp. | reverse complement strand
AGGTTTCCCTGATTCACAGGGCCAGCCTATTTGGAATCACCATGAAACGTACTTACCAACCTTCTAAAACCCGCCGTGCGCGTACCCACGGCTTTTTGGTTCGCATGAAAACCCGTGGCGGTCGCGCTGTGATCAATGCGCGTCGTGCCAAAGGCCGTAAACGCCTCGCTGTCTAAGCCAACTTTCTCTCGGGCCTTGGGGCTTTGTGCCAACTGATTTGTGGAGCGCTTAAAGCAATGGGCCCAATTTCAGGCGGTCATGTCTTGTGGGGCTATCTCTAAAACCCCTCATTTTGTTTTGCACAGTTGGAGCCCTGCTACAGCATCCGAAGCGGCCCCTTTCATGGAGGGCCGTTTGCTTTTGGGGGCTTTGACGCCTAAACGTTGGGCAAAACGTGCGGTAACGCGCAACTTAATCAAACGACAAATCTACGAGGTGTCTGCGTTGTATGCACATGAATTAACTCCGACCGCGCACGTGGTGCGTTTGCGAGCAGAGTTTGACAAACGACATTTTGTGAGCGCTTCTTCTGATCTGCTTAAAAAAGCCGTGCGCAACGAGTTGACGCAGCTTTTTAACCAATTGACCGCAGCATGATTCGCACGGCTCTTATTTATCTGGTTCGGGCATATCGCTTACTTTTAAGCCCTTGGTTGGGCTCGTCTTGTCGTTTTGAGCCCACCTGTTCGCTCTATGCTTTGCAAGCCTTGGAGCGCCATGGCGCAGGCGCTGGGGCTTATCTCACCTTGCGACGTTTAGCGCGCTGTCACCCTTGGTGCGCAGGTGGCCATGACCCCGTGCCGCCCCAACACACTCTTTTTACGCGTTTGACGCCCTCGCCACTTGGAAAGAAAAACACATGAATGACATTCGCCGCACCGTCTTGTGGGTGATATTTGGTTTCTCGATGGTCTTGTTGTGGGATCAGTGGCAAATTTTTAATGGGCATAAAGCCACTTTCTTTCCAAATCCAGCGCAAATGGCGTCCCAACCGAATGCGCAAGTTGCTAGTGGACCAGCCGATGTTCCGGCTGCGGTTGTCTCCAACCCATCCAATGGCTCAAACACCTTGTCCACGCCAGCCAATATTCCTGTGCAAGACGCGGTCACGACCAAAAGAGAAATCGTTCAAATAACTACCGATGTGCTCAAAGTGGATTTGGATACCGAAGGCGGCAACCTTGTGCGCGTTGAATTTCTCAAACATGCAGATGTGAACCGCCCCGGTCAAAACGTGGTGTTGTTAGACAACAGCACGGAGCGCATTTACATGGCGCAAACTGGCTTAATCTCGAGCGCACCTGGCGTGAACTTCCCCACACACAAAACGCTGATGACAGCGCGACCAGGCCCGCGCACCATGAAAGGCAACGACAAAACCTTGTCGCTCGTGATGGAGTCGGCGCCACAAAACGGCGTGCAACTGATCAAGACCTACACATTCAAAGCGGGCGATTACGCCATAGATGTCAAGCACGACATTGTGAATACTTCCAATCAAGAAGTTGCTGCGCAGCTGTATTACCAACTCGTGCGTGACGGCAACAAGCCTGCTGGTGAATCTTCCTTCTATTCAACTTTTACTGGCCCCGCGATTTACACCGAGGCCAAGAAATACCAAAAAGTTGAATTTGCAGACATCAAGAAAAAGAAGTTTGAAATCGAATCGCAATCGAGCACAGGCTATGTTGCGATGGTGCAGCATTACTTTGCTAGCGCTTGGGTCTTGCCTGATGGCGTATTGCGCAATATTTCGATGGACGCGGTGGATATCGGTGCGCGCATGCCAGACTGCTGCTATCGCGCCACGCTGATCGCTCCGCTCGAGGCGATCGCCCCTGGCAAAACAAAAAGCATGTCTGCGACATTGTTTGCGGGCCCACAAGAGGAACACCAACTTGAAGCCATCTATCCTGGCTTAGAGCTGGTGAAAGACTATGGTTGGCTCACCATTCTGGCTAAGCCGCTTTATTGGTTGCTGAACAAACTCAATAACCTGCTCAATAACTGGGGCTGGTCGATTGTGGCCTTGGTCTTTTTACTCAAGGCAGGCTTTTATTGGTTGAACGCCCATGCGTACAAAAGCATGGCCAAGATGAAAGCGATCAATCCCAAGATCATGGACATGCGCGAGCGTCTAAAAGACAACCCGCAGCAAATGCAAATGGAGATGATGAAAATTTATCGCGAAGAAAAAGTCAATCCTTTAGGGGGATGCTTACCTATTGCGATACAGATCCCCGTCTTCATTGCTTTGTACTGGGTGCTTTTGTCGACAGTAGAAATGCGCAATGCGCCATGGGTGATGTGGGTCCATGACTTGGCTGCGCCAGACACATCGCTGGGCGTATGGTTTGGTGTGCCTGTCGGCATATTGCCAATCGTGATGACCCTGACCACCGTGCTGCAAACCGCGTTGAATCCCGCACCACCAGATCCTATGCAAGCGAAGCTGATGTGGATCATGCCGCTTGCTTTTAGCGTGATGTTCTTTTTCTTTCCATCCGGCTTGGTGTTGTATTGGATTACCAATAACGTGTTGTCGATTGCCCAACAATGGATCATCAACACACGCATGGGCGTGCCACCGCAATTTAATTTGCCGAAGTTTTAATATCAGGTTGCCTTGCTTGCCCACCACAACGACCCCATCATCGCGATTGCGACTGCGCCAGGACGCGGTGCGGTGGGGATTGTGCGTCTTAGTGGCAAACAATTAGCCGCATTTACG
>CAYFLF010000254.1:0-2740 GCA_964343725.1 uncultured Bordetella sp. | reverse complement strand
ACATTGGGACGCAACAAATGAAAGATCAAAAACATCTCTGCAGTCCAACGGCCAATGCCGCGTATGGCAACCAACTCGGCAATGATGGCCTCGTCGTCCATCTCAGACCATTTTTTGAAATGCAAATTGCCACTGTCAAAGTTCAAAGCCAAATCGACAAGGTATTCGACCTTGCGCGCAGATAGTCCTGCCGCGCGCATATCGTCTACTTTGAGCTTCAAGACGTTTGCAGGTGTCAATTTGCGAGGCAAAACCGCAAACCGATCCCATACCGATTGCGCCGCTTTGACAGAAATTTGTTGGCCAACAATGCTGCGAGCCAGAGTAATAAATGGGTCGCCACGCGACTGCAGACACGCATCGCCAAATTGCGGAATCAATCGTTTCATGACGCGGTCTTTTTTGATGAGGTGCTTGCACGCCTCTTCCCAATAATCTGGCGTCACACCGATTGGCTTTTTGGTTGGCGACATTAAGCGCGCTCCCATGTCGTGCCAGTAGGCGCGTCTTTCAACACAATCCCCATCGCAATGAGTTCTTGTCGAATGCGATCTGCTTCTGCAAAATTTTTGGCAGCCTTGGCAGCTGCGCGCGCAGCAATTTGTGCCTCAATCAAAGATTCGTCTACGTCACTTCCAGCTTGCAAGAAACGTTGCGGATCGTCTTGTAACAAACCCAACACACCGCCTAAAGCCTTCAAGAGTCCAGCCAATTGGGAGGACAAACTACGGTTGACTTCACTGGCCAAGTCAAACAACACAGCAACGGCCTCGGGTGTGCCGAAATCTTCATCCATCGCCGCTTGAAAACGCTTTGCAAAAGGATTGCTCCAATCGATCACCACTTCGTCGGGCTTGACCAAACTCAAGGCTGTGTAGAGACGCTTGAGGGCGCCGCGAGCATCATTCAAATGCACATCGCTGTAATTCAAAGGGCTACGGTAGTGGCTACGCACAATAAAGAATCGGATGGTTTCTGCCTCAAACGATTGAAGTACATCGCGAATGGTGAAAAAATTTCCCAAACTCTTGGACATTTTTTCGTTATCGATGTTGATAAAACCGTTGTGCATCCAAATCTGCGCCATCGGTTTACCAAATGCGCCTTGGCTTTGGGCAATTTCGTTTTCATGGTGCGGAAACTGCAAGTCTGCACCGCCACCGTGAATATCAAAGCTCTCGCCCAACAATTCACAACCCATGGCTGAACACTCGATATGCCAACCAGGTCGACCAACACCATATGCGCTAGGCCATTTGGCGTCATCTGGTTCAGTAGGTTTGGCAGACTTCCACAACACAAAGTCAAGTGGGTCTTGTTTGCCGTCATCCACCGCCACACGCTCCCCAGCTTGTAATTGGTCTAGCGATTTACCGGAGAGTTGGCCATAACCAGGGAATTTGCGAACTGCAAAGTTCACATCCCCATTAGATGCTTGGTAGGCCAAACCTTTGTGCTGCAGGGTGTTGATCATGGCAAGCATTTGCGGAACGTAGTCCATGGCACGCGGCTCAAGCGTTGGACGCTCGATGCCCAATGCATCTGCGTCTTGATGCAAGGCCTCCACCATGCGATCTGTCAGTGCGCGAATGGTTTCACCATTCTCTAAGGCACGTTTGATGATTTTGTCGTCAATGTCTGTCACATTGCGCACATAGGTCACACGAAATCCGCTCGCTTTGAGCCAACGCTGCACCACATCAAAAGCCACCATCGATCGGGCATGGCCCAGGTGGCAGAGGTCATAAACCGTCATGCCACAGACATACATACGCACATGGCCAGGTACCAGCGGAGAAAAAGTTTCCAGCGCACGCGTGAGCGTGTTGTGAATGCGAAGGGTCATGGGCGAAAGGTTATGGACTGCAGCAGTCGGTCAGTCTTATCACTAGCGAATAAACGAAGAAGGGGTTACGCATAACCCCTGTTTTACAATGCCCACAGTATACAAAGCAGATGACAAACCCTTATTTTTACTTTTCCCCAATGCATCGGAAGCAAACACTCACTATGCGGCTTTCATGTCTTGCATTGAGCTTAGTGGCCTTTTTTCTAACATCGGTTTCACACGCACAAAACAATGTTTCTGACGAGTGGACGCCTGGTCAAAATATTTTGCCCACCGTACAAAGTGACCCGCACGACCAAGTCAAAAAGCTGTTACGCCAAGAAAAATTTGCGCGCGCTGAAACTTTGGTAGACAAATACATGGCCGTCAATCCGCGTGATCCACAAATGCGGTTTTGGAAAGCATGGATCACCGACCGCACGGGCGATAAACAAGTAGCGCTCGAGATGTATTTGAGCCTCACCCAAGACTACCCAGAAATTGCCGAACCTTTTAACAATTTGGCAGTTTTGTATGCGGCCAAAGGGCAATACAGCGTTGCCAAAGAAGCGCTAGACGCTGCTTTGCGTGCCAACCCAAACTACGCAGACGCGCATGAAAACATGGGGGATGTGTTATTGCAACTCGCCAAGTATTCCTACCAGCGCTCACTTCAAATCAATCCTGCGCAACGTGGCGTTAGCCGCAAACTCACCCTTCTCAAACCATCACTAGAAATTAACCTAGTTAAGCCATGAAAACCGTCTCCCTTTCACGTCGTCTTCTCTTCGCATTGGCACTTGGTGCAAGTTTGTGCAACTTGCCAGCAACGCATGCACAAGACACAACCAAAACCGCTGGCGCACCACAAGTCAAATTCGCCACCAACATGGGCGATTTTGTGGTCGAGGT
>CAYFLF010000253.1:0-2764 GCA_964343725.1 uncultured Bordetella sp. | reverse complement strand
GAAAATTTTGGAGCATCGCTCTTTGAGCAAACTCAAAGGCACTTACACAGACAAATTGGCGCAAATGGCCAATCCCAAAACGGGGAGGGTGCATACCCACTATGCGCAAGCCGTTGCAGTGACAGGGCGTTTGTCGAGTAACGATCCCAATTTGCAAAATATTCCTATTCGTACTCCAGAGGGACGCAAGGTACGAGAGGCCTTTGTTGCACCTGAGGGCAGTGTGATTGCAAGTGCCGATTACAGCCAAATTGAATTGCGCATCATGGCGCATTTGAGTGATGACCCCGCGTTGCTCAAAGCTTTTCACGATGGACTAGATGTTCACCGTGCCACCGCTGCGGAAGTGTTTGGTTTATCAGTCGATCAAGTGAGTAGCGAGCAACGTCGCTATGCCAAGGTGATTAACTTCGGATTAATTTATGGGATGAGCGCCTTTGGTTTAGCAAAGGCCTTGGGTATTGATAACACGGCTGCTAAAAACTACATTACCCGCTATTTCGAAAGATTTGCAGGTGTGAAGCGTTATATGGATGACACCCGCGAGCAAGCCAAAGCGCAAGGTTTTGTGCAAACCGTTTTTGGTCGCCGTTTGTATTTGCCTGAAATCCATAGTGCAGCAGCGCCAAGACGCGCTGGTGCTGAGCGCGCTGCTATCAATGCACCCATGCAGGGGACAGCTGCAGATTTGATCAAGATGAGTATGGTGAAGATCCAAAACGTAATCGACGCCGAACAGCGTAGCACCCGCATCATCATGCAAGTGCATGACGAATTGGTGTTTGAAGTACCTTTGTCTGAGGTGGAGTGGGTCAAACAAGAAATTCCGCGATACATGGCAAGCGTGGCGCAATTGAAAGTTGCACTGCTTGCTGAAGTGGGTGTGGGTGCCAATTGGGATCTTGCACATTAAGGAAAAATCATTGACCAGAAAAATCCAGGCGAATTCGGTTCTCTGTCATGCGAATGCGCCCAGTGAATAGGTGATGACACGTTATGACGATTAAATTTTTAATAGAAAGTACCCATGTCTGATTTGCAAACTAACTTGCCCCCATCGCCTTTGAATTTGCAAGGCAAAAAAGGATTGATCTTGGGTATAGCCAATGACCACAGCATTGCTTGGGGGTGCGCACGCGCGGCCCATCTATTAGGGGCTGACATAGTGGCAACCTGTCTGAATGACAAGGCGCGCACTTATGTGGAGCCTTTGACGAAACCGCTAGGCATACACCTTGTCAATTGCGATGTGGAAAACCCGCAAGCACTTTCTGAATTGGTAGAAACAGCCATAGGTCATTTGGGCCATCTTGATTTTGTGATCCACTCGATTGCATGGGCGCCCTTAGAGGATTTACATGCCAAAGTAGTGGATACCTCATCGGCTGGTTTCTCTCGTGCCATGGAAGTGTCGTGCCATTCGTTTGCGTCGTTAGCGAAGTTGTGTGCGCCTCATATGCCCCAAGGTGGTAGTTTGATCACCATGAGTTATTTGGGTGCAAATGAGGTGGTGCCACATTACGGGTTGATGGGGCCTGTAAAAGCGGCTTTAGAGTCTTTGGTGCGATACATGGCAATGGAATTAGGTCCTCAAGGCCTGCGAGTCCATGCGGTATCGCCAGGCCCTATTCGTACCCGCGCGGCATCTGGAATCGAATCTTTCGAAACATTGATCGAGGAAAATATCAAACGCTCGCCGCTTGGACGTTTGGTTACCCTCGACGAAATTGCCCATTTGGCTACGTTTTTGTGTGCTGACGCATCTTCGGGCATGACGGGTCAAACTATTTATGTAGATGCGGGTAGCCACGCAATGGCTTGAGAGAACTTATGAAAAAAATTACCAGTACAACCAGCGATGCCAAAGACGAATGGTTTGAAAACTATCCCTACGAAGAAATTGATGTAGGAGATTCTGCTTCCCTAGAGCGCACTTTGACTCTAGAGGATATCCATGCATTTGCGGCTGTTTCGGGTGACACCAATCCTGCGCACATGGATCCTGAATATGCCAATGACACTTTATTCCATGGCGTGATTGGTCATGGTATGTGGGGCGGTTCTTTGATATCCACTGTTCTTGGCACTGTGTTTCCTGGACCCGGAACAATTTATCTCGAGCAAAATTTGCGTTTTAGTCGCCCCGTTCGCGTAGGTGACTCACTGACGGTGACGGTGACTTGTTCTGCCAAGCAGGATGATAAAAAAGCGATTGAACTCGAGTGCACATTGGTGAATCAAAAAAACGAGCGTGTTCTGTCTGGTACTGCTCGTGTGTTGGCACCTAGCAAGAAGTTACGTATTCCACGTATTCATGCACCGAACATTAGTGTGTTTGACCCTGTTGGAGAACACGCGCATTTATTAAATTTAGGCGCCAATTTAGAGGCAGTCGTGTGTGGCGTTGTACATCCGTGTGACCAAGAGTCTTTGCAAGGGGCGATGGAAGCTCACCATGCCGGATTGATCAAGGCCGTCTTGATTGCGCCTGAGAAAAAACTACGTGCACTTGCCGCGCAATCCAATATCGACATCAGTGCGGCCACCGTGATCGATGTTCCACACAGCCACGCTGCTGCCGATATGGCAGCGCAAATGGCAGCTGATAAAAAATTAGAAGCGCTGATGAAAGGCAGTTTGCATACCGATGAGTTGATCCATGCGGTCGTCATGCAACCCGGTTTGCGCACGGGGCGGCGTATGTCGCACGTCTTTAGGTGCCAAGTGCCGATGTACCCCAAGCCTTTGTATATCACTGACGCCG
>CAYFLF010000252.1:0-2783 GCA_964343725.1 uncultured Bordetella sp. | reverse complement strand
AGCGAATCCATTTGCTCGCCGAATGCGCTTTGGGTGTTGGTCATTCTGGCAACACGACCGTCTAAGCTATCCAGCACCATGGCGCAAAACACGCCAATCGCAGCCATCTCGAAGCGGTCGTTCATCGCCATCACGATCGCATAAAAACCCCCAAACAATGCGGCCAAGGTGAACAAGTTCGGCAGGACATAAATGCCCTTACTTGGCTTTTGTGGCGGTTCGTCCGCCGATGTTTGGGAGGGATCTGACATTCGCAGTTTGGTCAGTTGCTTGATTGATCAGTTACGGGTTTGATCCACTAATTTGTTTTTGGCGATCCAAGGCATCATGGCGCGCAATTTGCCACCGACCACTTCGATTTGGTGCTCAGCGGTGTTGCGACGACGTGCGGTCATGCTGGGGTAGTTCAAGCGACCTTCTTGGATGAACATCTTGGCGTAGTCACCGTTTTGGATGCGCTTGAGCGCGTTCTTCATGGCGGCACGGCTCTCTTCGTTGATCACTTCGGGGCCTGTGACGTATTCGCCAAATTCCGCGTTGTTGGAGATCGAGTAGTTCATGTTGGCGATACCGCCTTCGTAGATCAAATCGACAATGAGTTTGAGTTCGTGCAAGCACTCGAAATACGCCATTTCTGGCGCGTAGCCCGCTTCGACCAAGATTTCGAAGCCCATCTTGACCAATTCGACAGCGCCACCGCACAAAACGGCTTGCTCGCCGAACAAGTCGGTTTCAGTTTCTTCTTTGAAGTTGGTCTCAATGATGCCGGCCTTGCCGCCACCGTTGGCCATGGCGTAGCTCAATGCCAAGTCGCGGGCCTTGCCGCTCTTGTCTTGATGCACCGCCACGAGGTGAGGTACACCGCCACCTTGGGTGTAAGTGCTGCGCACGGTGTGTCCAGGAGCCTTAGGTGCCACCATCCATACGTCGATATCTGCACGTGGCACGACTTGGTTGTAGTGAATGTTGAATCCGTGTGCAAACGCTAAGGAAGCACCTGTTTTCATGTGGGGTGCCACATTGTTGTTGTAAACCTCAGAAATTTGCTCGTCAGGCAACAAGATCATGACGACGTCAGCCACTTTGACGGCCTCATTGACTTCCATCACGGTCAAGCCAGCTTTGCCAACTTTGTCCCATGAAGCGCCACCTTTGCGCAAGCCAACCACGACTTTGACACCGCTGTCGTTTAAGTTTTGCGCGTGCGCATGGCCTTGTGACCCATAGCCGATGATGGCTACCGTTTTGCCTTTGATTAAGCTCAGGTCACAGTCTTTGTCGTAATAAACCTTCATGGTCTTTCTCTCCTAAAAATGGGGTAGTTCGGGTGAATTTATACGCGCAAGATGCGCTCGCCACGGCCAATGCCACAGGCGCCAGTTCTGACCGTCTCCAAAATCGCAGAGCGGTCAATGGCTTCTAAGAAAGCGTCGTTCTTGGTAACGTCGCCGGTGAGTTCCAAGGTGTAACTTTTCTCAGTCACATCGATGATGCGACCGCGAAAAATGTCGGCCATGCGCTTCATTTCTTCGCGTTCTTTGCCAACTGCGCGTACTTTGACGAGCATGAGCTCGCGCTCGGTGTAGGCGCCCTCGGTCAGATCGACCACTTTGACCACTTCGATGAGGCGATTCAAGTGCTTGGTAATTTGCTCGATCACGTCGTCCGAGCCACTGGTTTGTATCGTCATACGCGAGAGGCTCAAGTCCTCGGTCGGCGCCACGGTGAGTGATTCGATGTTGTAACCACGGGCTGAGAAAAGTCCAACAACCCGCGACAAAGCGCCAGGTTCGTTTTCGAGCATGACGGAGATGATGTGTTTCATGATGGCCTCCCCGCTTACAGATCTTCGCTGCCAAGCAGCATTTCTGTAATCCCTTTGCCGGCTTGCACCATCGGAAATACGTTTTCTAAGGGGTCGGTACGGAAGTCTAAAAACACCGTGCGATCTTTGAGTTTTCGGGCTTCGCGCAATGCGGGCTCCACGTCTTGCGGACGCTCAATCAACATACCGACATGGCCATAGGCTTCGGCCAATTTCACGAAATTGGGCAATGCGTCCATATAGCTGTGGCTATAACGGCTCTCATACTCCACCTCTTGCCACTGGCGCACCATGCCGAGGTATCGATTGTTCAATGCCAAGATTTTGATGGGCGTGTTGTATTGCAAACAGGTAGAGAGTTCTTGGATACACATTTGTACCGAGCCTTCTCCTGTGACACAGAAAACTTCGCTATCGGGCTTGGCTAGTTTGATGCCCATGGCGTAAGGAATACCGACGCCCATGGTGCCCAAGCCACCCGAGTTGATCCAACGGCGTGGCTCATCGAAACCGTAATACTGGGCAGCCCACATTTGATGTTGGCCGACGTCCGACGTGATGTAGGTGTCTGTGCCCTTGGTCATGTTGTGCAAGGTTTCGATCACAAACTGGGGCTTGATGACAGTTTGGTTGTCACGGTCGTATTTCAGGCAGTCACGGCTTCTCCAGCCTTCGATGGTTTCCCACCAACCGGCCAATGCCTTGGCATCAGGCTTTTGCCCAGATTCTTTGATCATGTCGATCATTTCCACCAACACGTCTTTGACATCACCCACGATGGGGACGTCAACCTTCACGCGCTTGGAAATACTGGAAGGATCGATGTCAATGTGGATGATCTTGCGTTCGTTTTGCGCAAAATGCTTGGGATTGCCGATCACGCGATCGTCAAAACGAGCCCCCACCGCTAGCAACACATCGCAATGTTGCATGGCGTTATTCGCTTCGATCGTGCCGT
>CAYFLF010000251.1:0-2783 GCA_964343725.1 uncultured Bordetella sp. | reverse complement strand
GCCCGAGAGCTTGCCAAACGCAATCACCGAACCGCTGAAGGTGATCGCACCGATCGCCGCACCCAAGAACAACTCCAAACGGTTACCCGTGGGAATGGGGAAACGGCGCATCATCTCGGTGATCACCAAACCAGAAGAAGTTTGGATGCCTGAGGCGATTTCCTCAGGTTCCGGCGTGATGCCAAAAGCCCATGGCTCGGCAACAGCGGCTACGGCGATGAATACAGCGGCCAAACCGATCATGCTGTGCATGAACGCGACCAACTCGGGCATTTTGGTCATCTCGACGCGCTGCGCCATGACCGTGCCGGCACCGCCGCCAATGACCAAACCAGCTAAGACCCAACCCATGCCCAAGGCAGAACCAGAGAGTTTGAGGATGAGCGCCGCCGTGGTGATCACGGCGATGGTCATTCCCAGCATGCCAAAAATATTGCCGCGAATCGACGTGGTCGGATGGCTCAAGCCCTTCAAGGCTTGGATAAAACAAATACTCGCCACCAAATACAGCAGCGTCACCAAATTCATTGTCACGAAGTCCATGTTCATGCTTTGTCTCCTTGAGGAGCTTTAGCAGGCTTGTCTTTTTTCTTGAACATCTCCAGCATGCGGCGCGTGACCATAAAGCCACCAAACACATTCACTGCAGCCAAGGCCACGGCCAACACGCCCATGGATTTGCCCAAGGTGGTGGTGGTCATCGCAGCAGCCAGCATGGCGCCGACGATGACGATGGCAGAAATGGCATTGGTCACCGCCATCAATGGCGTGTGCAAGGCAGGTGTCACGGTCCAGACCACGTGGTAGCCCACGTAGATGGCCAACACAAAAATAATCAGATTCACAAGGGTGGGAGAGACGGCATCCATGGTGTGTAGTTCCTCAAATTCATTTCTTGACGACCGCGCCATCGCGGGTCATCAAACAAGCGGCGACGATGTCGTCTTCCATATCGATATGCAGCGCACCTTCTTTGTTGATGATGAGCTTTAAAAAATCCAGCACATTGCGCGCATACAAGGCGCTCGCGTCGGCGGCGACCAGTGCGGGCAAATTGGTCTCGCCGACCAAGGTGACGCCATGCTTGATCACGGTTTTGCCAGCCTCTGTGAGCGGGCAGTTGCCGCCTACGCCGTCAGGGCCTTTGCCGGCTGCGATATCGATGATGACCGAACCTGGCTTCATGGCCTTGACCATCTCTTCGCTGACCAAGACGGGCGCGGCACGTCCGGGAATTAAAGCCGTGGTGATCACCAAGTCCGCCAGCGCGACACGCTTGGCGACTTCGACTTTTTGACGATCTAGCCAACTTGCGGGCATAGGGCGGGCGTAGCCTCCTACGCCTTCGGCGGCTTCTTTTTCTTCATCGGTTTCAAACGGCACGTCGATGAATTTGGCACCAAGTGACTCAACTTGTTCTTTCACGCTCGGGCGCACGTCGGTGGCTTCAATCACCGCGCCCAAACGTTTGGCGGTCGCGATGGCTTGCAAGCCTGCCACGCCCACGCCCAAGATCACTACGCGGGCGGCTTTCACCGTACCAGCGGCTGTCATCAGCATGGGCACAAAACGTTGGTATTTGTCTGCGGCCAGCATCACCGCTTTGTAGCCCGCGATATTGGCTTGTGAAGACAGCACGTCCATGCTTTGCGCACGCGTGGTGCGCGGAGCGGCTTCTAGTGCAAAGCCGGTAGCGCCAGCACTGGCTAGGCGTTGCAGACCTTCTGCGTTGAAAGGCTCCAACATTCCCACTACCGCACTGCCGCTTCGAACAGCCGATGCTTCGTTGGCTTGCGGGCCACGGACCTTCAAGACCAAGTCGCAGCCCCAAGCGCTGGCGGCATCTGTGATTTGTACGCCAACCGCTGCGTAAGCGTCATCCGTCACGCTGGCGGCAACGCCTGCGCCACTTTGGACGCGGATGCTGTGGCCTTGCGCGATGAGTTTTTTGGCCGTTTCGGGCGTAATAGCCACACGGGTTTCTCCGGCCGTTGTCTCGGCAGGCACGCCAATCAGCATGGGGATCTCCTAAGGAAAGATTTGACGAAACCTGTAATCTTAACGGTTACACCAGTTTGGTGCCTGATCTGTCTGAGCTAACCCGCAAGATAATCGGGCTATGCAAGCCCCCTTTCATAAGCCATGAGCCACAAAACACGTGTCGTAGTCGGCCTGAGTGGCGGCGTCGACTCCGCGGTGAGCGCCTACTTGCTCAAAGAACAAGGTTTTGAGGTGATCGGCGTTTTCATGAAAAACTGGGAAGACGATGACGATAGCGAATATTGCGCATCCAACGTCGACTTCCTTGACGCAGCGTCTGTCGCCGATGTGATCGGCATTGAAATCGAGCACGTCAACTTTGCTGCCGAATACAAGGATCGTGTCTTTGCCGAGTTTTTACGCGAATACCAAGCTGGCAGAACACCCAACCCAGACGTCTTGTGTAACGCCGAAATCAAGTTCAAAGCTTTTCTGGACCACGCCATGCGGCTAGGCGCCGAAAAAATCGCCACCGGCCACTACGCACGCGTGCGTGAGGTGGATGGGCAATTCCAATTGCTCAAGGGCTTAGACGCTAGCAAAGACCAAAGTTATTTTTTGCACCGACTCAACCAATCGCAATTGGCCAAAACTTTGTTTCCTGTTGGCGAGCTAGAAAAAACCGAAGTGCGGCGAATCGCAGACGCCATAGGGTTACCCAACGCCAAGAAAAAAGATTCGACGGGTATTTGTTTTATTGGCGAACGTCCGTTTCGCGAGTTTTTGAATCGCTATATCGCCAA
>CAYFLF010000250.1:0-2812 GCA_964343725.1 uncultured Bordetella sp. | reverse complement strand
TTTGTGGGTTTCTTGCCGACCAAAGCTGCTGAGCGCGATCAAGCCGTGCAATCGCTTGCATTAGATGGGCGTGCGCAAGTGATACTGGAAGCCCCACATCGTATTGAAGCACTTGCGAGGGTTTTAGCCTGCCTTGATGACCGCATGGTGACGATTGGCCGTGAACTCACCAAACAATTTGAAGAAATCGCCACCCTACCAGCCCATGCCCTGAGCAATTGGATAAGCGCCAATTCGCAACGCACACGCGGTGAATTCGCTCTAGTGATTCACGCGCAAGCCATCTCTCACCATCCCATCGAAGCGCATGACAAAATGCTCAAGTTACTGATGCAAGAGGTCCCACTCAAAACTGCAGTGCGCCTCACCGCAGACCTCACGGGTGAGTCACGTAATCTTTTGTATGACAGGGCTTTGGCCTTAAAAGACGCCGGTGTATAAATTTTTTAGAATCGTTCACAATCTATATTCTTCTTGAAGAGGTTTTGTATGCGCAATGTCTTGTCTATTCGCTGGTCTCTCGTATTAGTTAGCTGCTTAGCGCTAAGCGCTTGTGAAACAAATCCAGCCGTGAAAACTGCTCAAGAAGATGCGGCACCTATCGTGGCGTTTTTAGATGCAGACAAGTTTGACCATCAGCTCTCTGCCTCACTGTCTGCCCCGATGTCTGAGATAACTGTGCCGTTCTATGACAAAGTCTCGCCTAACAATATGCCTGAGCGCATGAAGGTCTGGGTTAACTTTGTTGAAAAAAACGGAGGGAAAATTCAGATGTCCGAACCACAGAGTTCCTCGGGCGTGACATCTAAAAACCCCTTTTTGCTTTTCAGCGTGATCAACGCCATACGCACACTCGTCACACTTGAGCAAAAAACCGAAAAAGAAAAAGTATTAGCAGCCGCCAAAGGTCATGATGTCAAAATTCTTTTGGCCTACAACGCGCAAAACGAAGTTGTGATTGACAAAATTGTGTTTGCAAAAAAGGGCACGGCTAACTAATTCATACAGCGCCCTTTGATGCCGGACAGGATCAAAAATTAACGTCCACCCTCTCCTACCAAGGCGTAAGGGGCCCAAAACGCTGGATGGGCGTATTGCGGCAATTTCATAGTCTCAACCATCGCTTGCTTCAATGCTTCTGCGCGGCGTATCTTGGGGTCTTTCTTGTAAGCAGCAAAAGTATGCGTTGTCAGCAGCATCGCGCTCTCGGATTCAACAGACCAGTGCGTGACTAGCAAACTGCGGCTTCCGGCAAAAAAGAATCCCCGCGCCAATCCACTTAAAGCCTCTTCAGCACGGCCATCGGCACCAGCGGTGTTACATGCAGATAACACCACCCAGTCTGCATTGAGTTTGAGCCCCAATACATCTTCTAGCGTCAACAAAGGCGAGTCCGCAGGGTTGGCGGTAGAGGCCATCGCCAAAGCGGGTTGGTTCAAGTTGGGCAAGTCGCCTGCCAACAAGCCATGCGTGGCAAACACCACCACTTGCTTTTTACCCAATTGTCCAGATGCACTGCTTTTGAGTACCGATTGGCGGGTGGCATCCGAACCCAAAATCAAATCTTGCTTGGGGTCTGCTGCCAAAATTTTGGCCAATTCATTGACCTCGTCGCGTGTCTCTGGAAGTGGCGGAATCTTGCTGTAAGCCAAGTAGCTCTCGCTTTGCGATTGCTCAAGTCCGGTTTGCATGGTGGAGCGGGTATTGATCACTGCACGCACATTGGAAGTGGCAGGGGCAGCTGCCACTTGTTGCGCCGCCTTGTTGTCAAACAATGGATCGCCCCAGGCAATTAGCGGTTGCGTGCTAGAGGGCACCTTGGCATATCGCTTCAATGACAACCATCCACTTGCTGTTGGCACTTGGCTAATCGCAGCGTCTTTGATCAGCCATGCAGCATTTGCTGGATTAGGTGAAGTCACAGGTTTACGCACCAGCACCCCTAAAGGCATATTGGCAAATGCACCTGAAGTAGCCACTATGAGATGTTTTTTGTCTGCCATCTCAGACTCTATGGGCTCGAACAAGCCTTTGTAAACCGTATTGGCATCCGCATAATTGAAAACGGGTGCTTTATTACCAAGGCCCGCCACGTCCAGTGTTTTGCGAATTTTGTCAACTAACTTTGCGCCATCTTTCTCGCCCATCTGCCATTGATGAAAACTCACTTTGCCAGAAGCGTTAATGGCCCAGACATAGGTTTGTTTTTCCATGGGCAAGATAGACACAAACAATTCATCCGGCTTGAGTTGTTGCGCAATATCCGTGTGGCTTGGCGCTTTAGGTTGGATGAGTTGGAAATACTCTGGAAAGCCTTTTTGAATTTGCGCTTTGTATTCTTTGCGCAAACCTTCCAATTCACGCATGCGTTTTTGCATTTGCTCAACAACTTGCGGGTTGCGTCTTTTATCGCCTTCGCTGCCTTGCGAGGTGATGTAAGACATCAAAGTCGCCGCTTCGTTCTTAGCGTCTTGTTCTTTGCGAATGACATCAGACAGGCCAGGCACATTGATGCCAGAGCGGACTGCCGCATCTGACAGCGCTTGTTGCACGGTAGATGAATTCAAATGGTCAGCCATTTGAAAAATAATGGCTGCGTCTTTTGGATCCTTATCTGCTGTCGTAGCTAGTAAGTCGATATAGTTTTGAAAGATGTATTTTTTACCCTTGCGTCGAAATACATCCTCAGTGAAGTCGCCCGTGAGTGCATCAGGTGAAGTAATGTTTTGAATTGCTTGGTCGAACTGCGTGCGAGCACCAATAGGATCGCCGTTACGCCATAAAGCGATGGCGTACATACCACGGGTGTAAG
>CAYFLF010000249.1:0-2852 GCA_964343725.1 uncultured Bordetella sp. | reverse complement strand
ACAGCAGGCAAACGGAACAAAGTTGATGCAGGCAAGCCCAAAGCCTCGCGTGCTTTGGCTGTTAAACCACGACCGATGATCAATGGAATACGTCCACCGGCGCGGACTTCGTCAAACAATACGTCGCTCTTGACAGTGAAGCTGGCAACTTCTTTGCCGTCTTTCAAGGCCTTGCCTTCGTATGGACGCAACTCAATCACGTCACCCATGTTCATTTGCGACACATCGAGTTCGATTGGCAATGCACCCGCGTCTTCCATGGTGTTGTAGAAAATCGGCGCGATTTTGTTGCCCAAACACACACCGCCAAAACGCTTGTTTGGCACAAATGGAATGTCTTCGCCGGTGAACCACAACACGCTGTTGGTCGCAGATTTACGGCTTGAACCGGTTCCGACCACATCGCCCACATACGCCACCAAATGGCCGCGTGCGCGCAAGTCTTCGATGAACTTCACAGGACCGCGCTTGCCATCTTCTTCTGGTGTGATGCCATCGCGTTTGTTTTTCAACATCGCCAGCGCATGCAATGGAATGTCTGGGCGGCTCCATGCATCCGGTGCAGGCGACAAGTCGTCGGTATTTGTTTCGCCCGTCACTTTGAACACGCTGATGGTGATGCTCTTGGGCACTTCAGGACGGCTAGTGAACCACTCACCATCGGCCCATGACTGGATCACTTCTTTGGCAAACGCATTGCCTTTGTCGGCCTTCTCTTTGACGTCGTGAAATTGGTCAAACATCAACAAAGTTTTCTTCAAACCAGCCGCAGCCACGGGTGCGCAAGCTTTGTTGTCGAGCAAGTCGATCAGAGGTGTCAGGTTGTAACCGCCGAGCATGGTGCCCAAAAGTTCAGTGGCTTTTTCAGCAGACAACAAGGCGCATTTTTCAGTACCGTGCGCCACAGCGGCGAGGTAAGAAGCTTTGACCTTCGCTGCATCGTCCACACCCGCTGGGACGCGGTGGGTAATCAAATCCACCAAAGTCGCTTCTTCGCCCTTGGGTGGGTTTTTCAACAACTCAATCAACTCGCCAGTTTGCTTGGCGCTCAAAGGCAAAGGTGGAATACCCAATGCAGCACGTTCAGCCACATGGTCTCGGTAAGCTTTCAACATCGTTCTCTCTCCTAGCTAAAAATTAATTGGGGTCAGGTACAGATTAATTAATTGGGGTCAGGTACACATTTATTTTTTGGCCACACTGGGCGCTGGGCCGTCCAACAGATTGACTGCGGGACCTTTTTTCATGGCTTCTGCAACTGCAACTTGGGCGGGGCTTTGGCATTCATCTGCCATGCGTTGTCCGAGTTTGCTGTTCATGAGCATCGATTTGTTGGCGAGTTGCAACCAAACCGCGCCAGCCTGAGCGTCCTCCAAACGGATGGCACCAGTAGAGGTCAATACAGGGGATACGCGAAAGCGGTGTTTACCCATTTGCAAAAGGAACACCCCACGGTTTTGCGCATCGGGCGTGATTTGCACCACATTCCCCATTTCACACACGATACGTCCTGTGTGCACTTGTTCAGCAATCGCCAATGCTTTTTCGTCTAAATCCACGGCAAACGCACCAGAAGTCAACACCCCAGAGAGCGCAAAGACAACAGCAGCAATTGCAGTGTGACCACTAGCAAAAAATTGGCGGGTTTTAGCAACACTTTTTTTCAGGCTCGAGTTCAAACTGTTATGCATGGCTGTCTCCGGTTGTTTGTTTGAAAAATTCCAGCACCTCTTTTGCCATTTGACGGCCCGTGCTATGTGCACGTTCCAACACTTGCCAATAAAACCTGTAACTTGCGCGGTCATGCAAATGACCTTGGTGGCTGATAGGCGCCCACTGCGCCTTGTATCCAGCCAACACGATTTCACTGGCCACCTCTATTTCGGCAACTTTTGGCGAAAAGGCCTCTAGTATGGGCCGAATTTGTGACGGATGGATGCTCCACATTCGGGTGAAGCCAAATTCTTGGTAAGCACGCTCAGCTGCCGCACGCATTGCCTGGGTATCGCTGAATTCAGTCACCACACAATGCGATGGCACCTTGCCGTGTGCATGACAGGCGCTGGCAATTTCTAATTTGGCGCGCACCACCAAAGGATGGCTGAACTGCCCCGCAGACTGCATCGCCTGCGCAGGAATCGCACCATGGTGGGTCGACACAAAATCCATCAGCCCAAAACTCAGCGACTGCACGCGTGCATGCCCTGCAATCGCAAAAGCGTTATGCACGGCCGTGGGGGATTCAATCAGGACGTGAAGCGGTAAGTCTTTGGCACCCGCTAAGAGCAAAGCCTGCTCAGCACGTTCCACATCCGCAACCGATTCCACCTTGGGCACCATGATGTGCGACAAGCGTTTGCCCGCTTTGCCAGCGATGGCCGCCATATCCGCTTCAAAACTAGGATGGTCCACCGCATGCACGCGCACTGCAACACGCGCGTTTGCATTTGCAGACAGAGCGAGCTCGGTGACGAGTGCGGCATGTTCGGCTTCTCCGCCAACGGGGGCACCATCTTCGCAATCGAGGGTGACATCGAAGACGCAGGTACCGAATTCCTGCGTCATCTCCGCTTGCAGTTGCAAGCTTTTGCGCATCCGCGCTTCAACGCCACTGTAGTGATCGCATACTGGGATCACGACACCAGAGGCTTGTGCCCCTAGTAAGACGTCGCGCGGATGGCTCAAGTCAGTCTCGCGAGAGATCAGACCAAATGGGCCACGCCCGCTTGTTCGTCAGTCAACTCTTTGAGTGTTTTGTCAATGCAAGACTGGCTGAAGGCGTCAATCTCTAAACCTTCGACCACTTTGTATTGGCCGTTTTCGCAGGTGACGGGGAAGCCAAACATCACGTC
>CAYFLF010000248.1:0-2869 GCA_964343725.1 uncultured Bordetella sp. | reverse complement strand
AAAGGTGAAGTGGCGATAGGTGTCAGTTTTATTTTTGGATTCGATGCATGGCGATTTAACAAATACCCTGTCGCGGTTGTCGCACCATGTGAAGGTACGAGTTATGAAATAGGCGGTATTGCGCTGGTCAAAGGGGGTAGAAATACCGAATTGGCCAAGCGTTACTACGATTGGTTAATGAGCCCTGCTGGTCAATCTTTGGGCGCTAAAGCAGATAGTTTGCAGTCCCCAGCCAATAAGAACTTTGTGCCTGACAAAAGAATTCCTAACAACGACAGTGTCCGATTGATCAAATATGACTTCGAGAAATTTGGAAAAGCGGCTGAGCGTAAGCGTTTACTAGACCGTTGGCAAAAAGAGGTAGAGACCTTGCCAAAGTAAAGCGCAATAAAGTGCAGGCCATTGCGCTCACTCACGCTCTCCCATCAAAGCGCGGCTTATAGAAGAGCTTGTTACAAATTAGTTGCGTTTAGCCAAGGGCTCAGCGTTACGGTGTGGCGCACCTGAAAATAATTGACGTGGACGGCCGATTTTGTATTCGGGGTCGCCAATCATTTCGTTGAGTTGGGCGATCCAACCAACCGTACGAGCCAAGGCAAAAATACCGGTGAATAAATTCACGGGAATACCAATAGCACGTTGCACGATGCCAGAGTAGAAGTCCACATTGGGGTAGAGCTTGCGTTGAACGAAGTAGTCATCCTCCAAGGCAATTTTCTCGAGCGCTTTGGCGAGTTTGAATAAGGGGTCGTTTTCCAAACCAAGTTCTTGCAAGACTTCGTTACAAGTCTCTTGCATGAGTTTGGCGCGTGGGTCGTAGTTTTTATAGACACGGTGGCCAAAGCCCATGAGTTTGACACCCGAGTTTTTGTCTTTGACTTTCTCCATGAACTCGCCAACTTTGGCAACACCGCCCATTTTTTGGATCTCTTCGAGCATGTTCAAACATGCTTCATTGGCGCCGCCGTGGGCGGGACCCCATAAGCAAGCTACACCAGCAGCAATCGCAGCAAATGGATTGGTACCAGAGGAACCACATAAACGCACGGTGGACGTTGACGCGTTTTGTTCATGGTCTGCATGCAAGATGAAAATCCGGTCTAGAGCGCGCTCAAGTACGGGATTGACTACGTAATCTTCACAAGGGGTACCAAACATCATGCGCAAGAAGTTGCCTGCATAGCTCAGGTCATTCTTGGGATACATATAGGGTTGACCAATGGTGTATTTGTAAGACATGGCAACCAGCGTTGGCATTTTTGCAATCAAACGGATGGCAGAGATGTCGCGGTGCTCAGGGTTATTGATGTCGGTGCTGTCATGGTAGAAGGCCGACAAAGCGCCCACCAAGCCTGTCATGACGGCCATTGGGTGCGCATCACGGCGAAAGCCACGCAAGAAGAATTGCATTTGCTCATTGACCATGGTGTGGTTTGTGACGAGCTTGGTAAAGGCTTGTTTTTGCGAGGCGTTTGGCAACTCGCCTTTGAGCAACAAATAACAAGTTTCTAAATAGTCACACTGGGTGGCAAGTTGTTCAATGGGATAGCCACGATAGAGCAACTCCCCTTTATCGCCATCGATGTAGGTGATCGCAGACTGGCACGCAGCAGTAGATAAAAAGCCTGGGTCATAGGTGAACATGCCAGTTTGACCATAGAGCTTTCGAATATCGATGACATCAGGCCCAATGGTGCCTTGGTAGACGGGCATTTCAATATCAGGACTGCCGTTACTGAACGACAGTGTGGCTTTGTTGTCTGAGAGTTTCATGGTGATTTCCTAATGTCAGTGTGATGTTCAGTGTCTCAACATACTCAGCACCTCGAGTGCTTCTTCTTGTGTCTCAGTGTCTGGCAATTCTTTGCGTTTGAGTAAGAGGTCAAGCAAATCGTTATCAGACAAATCCATGAGTGCATACAAACCGCGTGCGTTGGCAACGGTGAGTTGCGATTCATATTGATTAAAAAACTTCTGAATGAATAAATCGTTTTCCAGCAAGCCACGCCGACTACGCCAGCGCAATTTGCTCAAGGCCCGCTCGTTCAATAGTTGATCACCCGCCAAGCCATTGAGCATGGGGTCGCCGACAGAGGTGTCGCGAAAGGGTGATTCAACTTCCATAAGGTTTTAGATGGCGCGACGCACCATCAATTCTTTGATCTTGCCGATGGCTTTGGTGGGGTTCAAACCCTTGGGGCAAACATCGACGCAGTTCATGATGGTGTGACAACGGAACAAACGGTAAGGGTCTTCTAAGTTATCGAGACGACCAGCGGTGTCTTGGTCACGGCTGTCAGCAATAAAGCGATAGGCTTGCAACAAACCAGCGGGTCCGACAAACTTGTCTGGGTTCCACCAAAACGAAGGACAACTGGTGGAGCAACTGGCGCACAAAATACATTCATACAAACCATTTAGTTCGTCGCGCTCTTCAGGGGATTGCAAACGCTCTTTTTCTGGGGGCTGTGTATCGTTGACCAAATAAGGTTTGATCGAGTGGTATTGCTTGAAGAACTGGGTCATGTCGACAATCATGTCGCGAATGACGGGCAGACCGGGCAGTGGCTTCAACACGATCTTGCCAGGCAAGGTTTTCATATTGGTTAGACATGCCAACCCGTTTTTCCCATTGATATTCATCGCGTCAGAACCGCAAACGCCCTCGCGGCAGGACCGTCGAAAGCTGATGCTGGGATCGACTTCTTTGAGCTTCATCAACGCGTCGAGCAACATGCGTTCTGTTCCATCGAGTTCAACCTCGATAGTTTGCATGTAAGGTTTTGCGTCAGTGTCGGGGTCGTAGCGATAAATTTCAAACGTGCGTTTTGTCATGGTGTGTGCCTGATCAGAAAGTACGGGTCTTCAA
>CAYFLF010000247.1:0-2880 GCA_964343725.1 uncultured Bordetella sp. | reverse complement strand
TATGACGTGATGGCCTCCAAACATCTGCGTGGCGACGTGAACTTCGCATGGCCCAACGCCGAGATTGCGGTGATGGGTGCCAAGGGCGCGGTGGAAATCATCTTCCGTGAAGACAAGGGTGACCCTGAAAAAATCGCAGCCAAAGAGGCGGAATACAAAGCGCGCTTCGCCAACCCCTTTGTCGCGGGCGCGCGTGGTTTTATCGATGACGTTATCCAACCCCATGAAACCCGCAAGCGCATTTGCCGCTCGCTCGTCATGCTCAAAGACAAAAAGATTGACAACCCATGGCGCAAACACGGAAACATTCCGCTGTAAGCCTAGGAGAGAGAAAAATGTTTAAAAAAATACTGATCGCAAACCGCGGCGAAATTGCCTGCCGCGTCATGGCCACCGCCCGCAAAATGGGCATACAGACTGTGGCCGTTTACTCTGAAGCCGACAAAGAAGCCCGCCATGTGGCGATGGCCGATGAAGCCGTCTGCATCGGGCCCGCTTCGTCACGCGAGTCTTATTTGGTCGCCGACAAAATCATCGCTGCTGCCAAACAAACAGGCGCACAAGCCATTCACCCAGGCTACGGGTTTTTGAGCGAAAACGCGGAATTCTCCAAACACTGTGAAGAGTCTGGCATTGTTTTCATCGGACCTAAACACCACTCGATCGCCGCCATGGGCGACAAAATCGCTTCTAAAAAGCTGGCGCAAAAAGCGGGGGTCAACTGCATCCCAGGCGTGAATGACGCGATCGAATCGCCTGAAAAAGCCGTTGAAATTGCCAAAGGCATTGGCTACCCCGTGATGATCAAAGCCAGTGCGGGCGGCGGCGGTAAAGGGTTGCGCGTGGCCTACAACGACAAAGAGGCGCTCGAGGGCTTTACCAGTTGCCGCAACGAAGCGCGCAATAGCTTTGGCGATGACCGTGTCTTCATTGAAAAGTTTGTCGAAGAACCACGCCATATCGAAATCCAATTGATTGGCGACTCACAAGGCCATGTGCTGTATTTGAACGAGCGCGAGTGCTCGATCCAACGTCGCCACCAAAAGGTGATTGAAGAGGCGCCATCGCCTTTCATCAGCGACGCCACCCGCAAAGCCATGGGCGAACAAGCCGTGGCTTTGGCCAAAGCGGTGAAATACCAAAGCGCTGGTACGGTCGAGTTTGTCGTCGGCAAAGACCAGAGTTTTTATTTCCTAGAAATGAACACCCGCTTGCAGGTCGAGCATCCAGTGACCGAATGCATTACCGGGTTGGACTTGGTTGAATGGATGATCCGCATCGCCGCGGGTGAGCCACTGACCTTGAAGCAAGAAGACGTGCAACGCAATGGCTGGGCGATCGAATGCCGTATCAATGCGGAAGACCCTTTCCGTAACTTCCTGCCTTCCACCGGCAGACTAGTGAGATTCCATCCACCAGAACCCACCATGTTTCAGGCCAACACCGAACAGCTGTTGGGCATACGTGTGGACACTGGGGTGCAAGAGGGCGGCGAGATTCCGATGTTCTACGACTCGATGATTGCCAAGCTCATCGTGCATGGCCGAGACCGCAACGACGCCATTGCCAAAATGCGCGAAGCCTTGAACGCGTTTGTGATTCGCGGCATCAGTTCGAATATTCCATTTCAATCCGCCTTGCTGGCGCATCCACGGTTTGTTTCGGGCGAATTCAACACAGGGTTTATCGCTGAGCAATATGCCCACGGTTTCCGTGCAGAAGACGTGACCCACCAAGACCCAGACTTTCTCATCGCCTTGGCTGCTTTTGTGCGCCGTCGCTCACGTGAACGCGCAGCTAGTCTGAGCGGCCAATTACCTGGCTATGACGTGAAGGTAGGTGAGGCCTATACCGTGATCACGCTCGACGCCAAAGGTGACCATCAGCACACCCAAGTGGAAGTGGACGATTCAGGGGGTCGTCATGGCACGGCCATCATCAAAGTCAATGGCAAAAACTATGCAATTGCCAGCGAGGCACGCATCAACAACGTGGCAATCCTAGGCACGGTCAATGGACAGCCTTTTACGGCCCAAGTGGAGCGGGGGTCGCAGAAACATCCGCTCGGTTTGCAAATTCAGCACAACGGCACGCGTATTGATGCCATGGTGGTGTCGCCCCGTATGGCCGAGTTGTACAAACTCATGCCGTTCAAAGCACCGCCAGATTTAAGCCGTTTTGTGTTGTCGCCCATGCCAGGCTTGTTGGTCGATGTAGCGGTCAAGCCAGGCCAAAAAGTGGTGGCAGGCGAGCGGGTGGCGGTGATCGAAGCCATGAAGATGGAAAACGTTTTGTTCGCTTTGCAAGATGGCGTCGTCAAGAGTGTGGTCGCCAAACAAGGCGAGTCACTGTCCGTGGACCAAGTGATTGTGGAGTTTGAAGCATGACAGCAGGACACGCCTCTTCGCCTGCTAACCCATCGCAAATCCACAGTAGCTCTTCGCAAGACCCGTCAAGTGGTTTGCAAAGGCCGTTCAAAGTTTTAGGTATCCAGCAAATCGCCATCGGTGGGCCTGATAAGCACGCGCTGAAAAAGCTTTGGGTGGATATGTTTGGTTTAGAAGTGACTGGCACATTCCAAAGCGAGCGCGAAAACGTCGATGAGGACATTTGCGCCATGGGTGTGGGGCCGTTCAAAGTCGAAGTCGATTTGATGCAACCGATTGACCCCGATAAGAAACCCGCGGTCCACGCCACGCCCTTGAACCACATCGGTTTGTGGATTGACGATTTACCAAAGGCTGTGGAATGGCTCACCGCCCAAGGTGTGCGCTTTGCTCCAGGCGGAATTCGCAAAGGCGCAGCGGGATTTGACATTACCTTTTTGCATCCCAAAGCCAATGAAGAATTTCCGATTGGCGGGGAGGGTGTGTTGATCGA
>CAYFLF010000246.1:0-2883 GCA_964343725.1 uncultured Bordetella sp. | reverse complement strand
ATCCTGCGCTTGGTAAACGTTCGATGGAGTTATTTGCGACTGAGGTGATGCCGCGGGTCAATGCAGCTATTGGTCGCTAATTTTTAAAAATAAGACAAATTTTCTTTTAACCTCTTAGGAAGATAAATGATTTTCACTTGCGCACCAACTTGTAAGCATCCCTATCACCAGCACGGTAAAACTGCCAAAACTGCCGCTGGTATGTTTACCTCTCTTGCCGCCAAAAAATTAGCCAAGCGTAAAGACGGCCATTTGAACATTGATGTGCATTGCCATTACTTCAACCCAACTGTTGGTCAGAAAGCTGCCGTACTAAAACCAGTCGAGCAAGAAGTTGGACATATTTTTGCCAACCAATTGACGCGCGATACCAATGCCAAACAGATGCGCGACAGAGCGCCGATGTTGTCAGATGTAGCAGTTCGCATAAAAGATATGGACCGAATGGGCGTAGATATACAAGCCGTCTCTCCCGCACCTTTTCAGTACTATTACTTTGCCGAACCTGCCTTTGGCGCTGAATTGGCGCGCGATGTGAACGAAGGCATGGCCAAACTGGTTGCTCAGCACCCAGATCGATTGATAGGCCTAGGAACTGTGCCATTGCAAGACGCTGAATTAGCTGTCAAAGAACTCAAGCATGCAGTTAAAAATTTAGGCTTAAAAGGTATTGAGATAAACACCCATGTCAATGGCAAAAACCTGACTGATCCGTCTCTGAAATTAGAAAAATTCTTTGCATCTGTCAGCGAGCTCGGCGTTCCTTTGTTTATCCATCCCAATGGATTTACAGAGGCTAGTCGTTTGGAGAACCACTATTTCAATAATGTGATTGGTAACCCCTTAGACACGACAATTGCAGTGAGCCATTTAATTTTTGATGGCGTGATGGAGCGTAACCCCAAATTAAAAGTGTTGCTTGCACATGCGGGCGGCTATCTGGCTCATTATTGGGCGCGTATGGACCATGTGTATGGTGCGCGCCCAGACGGACGCACGGTGATCAAGCGCAAGCCCTCTACCTATTTAGAGCGCTTTTATTTCGACACCATCACATTTGACCCTGGCATGTTGCGCAACATGATTGATCGCTACGGTGCTGACCATGTGATGTTAGGAACAGACTACCCATATGACATGGCTGAGGTAGATCCATTGGGGCTTGTCTCTGCAGTTAAGCGTTTGACCAAGCATGACAGAGACTTGATTACTGGTGGGAACGCTAAAAAACTATTCAAGATCAAAGCTTAAAAAATACCATCTATTGATGCAAACCACCAAATAAAGGTTGGTTCAAAATAATTGACCACATTTCAACTTAATGGCAAATCAATATCAGCTTTGACTGATAGCAAATTGCCATTGGTTCACGTTTTACGTAACCCTTGTGATGCCAAAGATGTGCGCTTTGGTTGTGGTGCAGGTAACTGTGGTGCATGCACAGTAATTGTGGATGGAGTTGCACAGCAGTCATGTAGTCTTTCAACCGCCTCGATTGACGGAAGTAGCGTACTCACACCAGCCGCTCTAGAGCAAGATCCCATCGGCTCTATGGTGTTACATGCGTTTTTAGATGAACAAGCTGCGCAATGCGGCTATTGCATCAACGGCATTTTGATGTCTTTGACTGCTCTACTAAAACGTAACCGTCAACCTGCTACCGCGCAAATCATCGAGACTTTGAATCGGCACTTGTGCCGTTGTGGAGCGCATACGCGTATCCTGCGAGCAACTGAGCTTGCAATCCAACGGTTGCAGGATAGGGGTTGAATATGTCTTCGGGCATTCCTTCAAGCATACAGTCAGCGCCCTTATTGAAACAATGGGTGCGTTTATTGGACGATGGGACTTTTCAAATTTACAGCGGTAAAGTTGAGCTCGGGCAGGGTATTTCAACAGCTTTGGTAAAAGTCGCTTGTGAAGAACTTGGTATCCATCCAGACATGGTTGACCTTGTAGCAGGCCATACCGCTAATAGCCCAGACGAAGGATATACAGCAGGGAGTTTGTCCATCGAAGTTGGTGCAACTGCACTTAGACATGCATGTATCCGTATGCGCCAATTGTTCGCCTTACAAGCCGCAAAACATCTTGCTGTTGATGTGCAAGATTTGGTGCTTGATCAAGGTATTTTTGGTACGGGCCATACCAAAGAAAAAATTGGATTTCATGCGCTTGCCAAAGATATCAACTTTGAGCTTATTCGTGCAGATACACCCATAGACTCAAGCTCTGATGTCAAAAAAGTAGTGCGCTTGCCTGAAGAGGCATTTAGGCGATTTGATCTCAAAGGTAAATTCACAGGACCTGGTTTTGTCCACGATATGGTTCGAGACCATATGTTGCATGCCCGTATTTTGCGTGGTCCACATGCCCAAGCCAGAGCGACAAACGTAGACCGTCAGCAGCTCCAATCATTTGAAGGCATATCCGAGGTAGTGATCCAAGGTGATTTCATTGCATTGTTGGGTCACGATGAAGGTAAGCTCTTAAACGCTTATGAAAAAGCCTATGGACTGATGGATTGGAAATTACCAGATCTACCCACGTACCAAGAAATCGAAAACTTATTAACCAGTTTGCCAGCAGTTGACGAAAAAGTGGTCAGTCAAGGCAAGGCCTTGCCTGCTTCGAAGCGTCTTATCCGGCGTTACTCCAAGCCCTATATTGCACACGCCTCCATCGGATTAGCTTGTGCCTTAGCAGAACCAAAGCGATACGCTTCTGATAAACAAGGACTGACCGTTTATACCCATTCCCAAGGTGTTTTTAAACTTCGTCAGGAGATTGCTGCTGCCCTGAATATTCCTATCGACTTATTGGAGGTGGTGCATCGTCCAGGTGCTGGCTGCTATGGACACAATGGCGCAGACGATGTGGCTT
>CAYFLF010000245.1:0-2883 GCA_964343725.1 uncultured Bordetella sp. | reverse complement strand
CGTTGGATCTTCTTGGAAACCTCGGTCTCAATGCCGTTGCGCACTTTGATGACTTGTTTGACTTTGTCGCCGCCGATCTTTTGGACGTCGCCTTTGTCTAGAAAGCGAACATCGACTTCGCGCTTGGTCAATTTATTGCGCAACACGTCTTCCACTTGGGCAAGCTGAAAGTCGGCGTCGCCAAACAAGGTAATTTCTTTATCCTTGAGTTCTACAGCGGCAGAGGTGCCTTTGAAATCAAAACGGGTCGCGATTTCTTTGGCCGTGTTGTCCACAGCATTTTTTACTTCGGCTAAGTTGGGTTCGCAGACAGTGTCAAAAGAGGGCATAGGCTTAGGCTTTCTAAATCAGGGTGAGACAATCTTGCAATGTTAGTAGAGCGAAACGTCCCCCTGCAAACGCACAACACTTTTGGTATTTCCGCCAAGGCATTGCAATTGGTTCGAGTCCAGTCTGAGGATGATATTCAGACGCTAATAGCCGACCCAAAATGGCGCGATACCCAGAAGTTTATTCTTGGTGGCGGCAGCAATATTGTGCTGACGGGCGATGTCAAAGCGCTTGTGCTCAAGGTCGAACTCAAGGGCATGCGCTTGGTCAAGGAGACCGAAAAAGCTTGGATCGTCGAGGCAGCGGCCGGTGAGAGTTGGCACGATCTGGTGCAGTGGACCTTAGAAAACGGTTGGCCTGGACTTGAGAATTTGGCGTTAATTCCCGGAAGCGTTGGCGCCTCACCCGTCCAAAACATTGGCGCATACGGCGTCGAATTACAAGACCGCTTCGACGCTTTAGATGCGATAGAACTTGCAACCGGAAACACCTTTACCCTCGACGCTGCGCAATGCGCTTTTGGCTACCGCGACTCGATTTTCAAACATGGACCCGCGCAATCCACTGGCGCCTCGCGCAGTATGGGATTAGCAGGGCGGGCATTGATTACCCGCGTGAGATTTCGGCTTGCCAAAGCATGGAAGCCAGTACTCGGCTATCTCGACCTAGAGAAAAAGATGGCAGAGACAGGCATTGGCCAACCCACTGCGCAACAAATCTTCGAATGGGTCTGCGCCATCCGGCGCGCCAAATTGCCCGACCCAGCTGTCATTGGAAATGCTGGAAGTTTTTTCAAAAACCCCACCGTCTCACCAGAGCAATGTGCCGACATCATTGCCAGAGATCCCAAGGTGGTGCATTACCTGCTCGATGACGGTCGCATCAAACTTGCCGCAGGCTGGTTGATCGACGCCTGCGGTTGGAAGGGCAAGTCTGTGGGCAATGCGGCTGTGTATGAGAAACAGGCCTTGGTCTTGGTGAACAAAGGTGGCCCTGAGAACCCTTGCACTGGGGGTGAGGTCATGACGTTGGCCAAGGCGATTCAGACCAGTGTGTATGAGCGGTTTGGGATTTTGTTGGAGCCTGAGCCTGTTGTGGTTTGACCACTTGCCCTTTGTCGTTGGTATTTGGTTTGGGTGGTTTTTATTTAGCTTTTGCTTTTTTGCTTTTGTAGTGGGGCGTCAGCTCAGCAGCACACGATGCTCCGCTCATGTCCTCCGGATTTGGCCAAAGGCCAAATCCTCCCCCTTTACTTCGCTACGCATCGCGCGCCGCTGAGCTGACGCCAGCGCGAGCGAGTTGGCATTCAGTCATTCATTCTTTCATTCAGTCAGGCCTTCAAACTTGTCACGCGCAAGTGCTTGGGGGTATGTACTGCAGAGCGAAGTAAAGGGGGAGGCTTCGGCTCGCCGAAGCCGGAGGACATGAGCGGCGCAGTGCGTACCCCCAAGCACTTGCACCGCCAACTATCCCGAGTCACAAGCCCCTTGGCAAATCAATACCGCTAGCCGAAATCAAATCAGAAGCAGAAGCTAGAGCCGGACCCGGACCCCGAGCCAAAGCAGAAAAGAGAGCCTACTTAGAGCCACCTTCAAGCTTAATCATCTCTGCCCCTTCACCCAAAGACAGCAACCCAGAGTGCGCATAAATGCCCAACTTGGCGCGTGTATCGGTGATGTCCAAATTGCGCATAGTCAATTGCCCAATGCGGTCAAGCGGGGTGAATGGCGCGTCTTCCACTTTTTCCATACTCAAGCGCTCAGGCGCGTAAGTCAGGTTAGGGCTCTCCGTATTCAAAATGGAATAGTCGTTACCGCGACGCAACTCCAGAGTGACTTCGCCTGTCACGGCGCGGGCCACCCAGCGTTGGGCGGTTTCACGCAACATGATGGACTGTGGGTCGAACCAGCGTCCTTGGTAGAGCAAACGGCCTAAACGCAAACCATTGATGCGGTATTGCTCAATCGTGTCTTCGTTGTGGATACCCGATACCAAGCGCTCGTAGGCAATGTGCAACAACGCCATGCCTGGAGCCTCATAAATGCCACGGCTCTTGGCTTCGATGATGCGGTTTTCGATCTGGTCGCTCATGCCCAAGCCATGACGGCCACCAATTTCATTGGCTTTGAGGAATAGGGCGACAGGGTCGGTATAAGACACACCATTCAAAGCGACGGGTTGTCCTTCTTCAAAGCGCACGCTGACAGTTTCGGCTTTGACCGCGCAGTCTTCGCGCCAAAAGGGAACGCCCATGATGGGGTTGACGATTTGAATGCCACTGTTCAAGTGTTCTAAATCTTTGGCTTCGTGCGTTGCGCCCAGCATATTGCTGTCAGTGGAGTAAGCCTTTTCTGCGCTCATCTTGTAACCAAAACCGTGGGCGGTCATGAAGGCGCTCATTTCGGCGCGTCCACCTAGCTCGTCGATGAACAACTGGTCAAGCCAAGGCTTGTAGATGCGCAGGCTGGGGTTGGTGAGCAAGCCGTAGCGGTAGAAGCGCTCAATGTCGTTGCCCTTGTAGGTCGAACCGTCGCCCCAAATATGGACGTCGTC
>CAYFLF010000244.1:0-2883 GCA_964343725.1 uncultured Bordetella sp. | reverse complement strand
TTCAAAGCCTTTGCCCGCGCACTGCGCGCTGCGCTGACACCCGACCCGCGTTCGGCGGGCGTTATTCCTTCGACCAAAGGATCTCTTTGAACACCATTGCGGTGGTTGATTACGGCATGGGCAATTTGCGCTCGGTAGCGCAAGCGGTCATCCATGCGGCTTTAGAGGTCGACCATGCGCAAGTGATCGTCACCTCCAATCCACAGGTGGTGCGAGACGCCCACCGCGTGGTGCTTCCGGGTCAAGGCGCCATGCCAGATTGCATGTCGGAGTTAGCGGCTTCAGGATTGCTCGAAGCCGTATTGGACGCCGCCACCCAAAAACCCTTGTTTGGCGTATGTGTGGGCATGCAGATGTTGCTAGACCATAGTGCAGAAGGCGATACCAAGGGATTGGGCTTGATTGCGGGAGATGTCATCAAATTCGATTTAGCTGGAAGAGTCCAAACGGATGGCAGTCGCTTCAAGGTACCGCAAATGGGCTGGAACCAAGTGATGCCCACCCAGTCCCATCCTTTGTGGGAAGGGGTGCCGAGTAACAGTTACTTTTACTTTGTGCATAGCTTTTATGCCAAGCCTCAAAATGCCGCGCATGTCGCTGCTGAAACCGACTACGGTGGGCTATTTGCATGCGCCATTGCTAGTGGCAATATTTTTGCGACACAATTTCATCCCGAAAAGAGCGCGGCGCACGGCCTAGCCCTGTACCGCAATTTCATCCACTGGAACCCTTGAACTCCACCCGCCATCATGCTTCTCATCCCAGCCATTGACCTTAAAGACGGACATTGTGTGCGCCTCATCCAAGGCGACATGAACCAGGCTACAACCTTCAGCGAAGACCCCGCACAAATGGCGCTCGATTGGATCGCCAAAGGCGCGCGACGTTTGCACTTGGTGGATTTGAATGGCGCGTTTGCAGGCAAACCGCAAAACCATGCGGCCATCAAAGCAGTTCTGCGCGCGGTGGGCGACGACATTCCGGTGCAACTTGGTGGCGGTATTCGCGATTTAGACACCATCGAAAAATACATCGATGCTGGCATGCGCTACGTCATCATTGGCACCGCGGCGGTCAAAAGCCCTGGGTTTTTGCAAGACGCTTGCTCGGCTTTTGGGGGCCACATCATCGTGGGCTTGGATGCCAAAGACGGCAAAGTGGCCACAGACGGTTGGAGCAAATTGACGGGCCACGAAGTCATCGATTTGGGTAAAAAATTTGAAGACTACGGCGTGGAGTCCATCATCTACACCGACATTGGTCGCGACGGTATGTTGAGCGGCATCAATATCGACGCCACGGTCAAACTGGCGCAAGCGCTCACCATTCCTGTCATTGCTTCGGGTGGTTTGTCCAATATGGCCGACATCGAGAAACTCTGCGAAGTCGAAGACGAAGGCGTCGAAGGCGTGATTTGTGGACGTGCGATTTACAGCGGTGACCTCGACTTTGAAAAAGCCCAGGCCCGCGCGGATGAGCTCAATGGTTGAGTATTTCCACAATCTGCCTTGTTACCGATTGAGTCTGGCCTGCGGGGACAGCGTTCTGATTGCGTTGCAAGGTGCGCAAGTGTTGTCGTGGGTGTCGCAAGGTCGCGAGCGATTGTTTCTAAGTCCCCAGAACAAGTTTGATGGCCATACGCCGATTCGTGGCGGGATTCCCATTTGTTTTCCCCAATTCAACCAACGCGGGCCCTTGCCGCGGCATGGCTTTGTTCGCAACATGCAATGGGATGCGCACGAACGGGTCGAGTCGCCCGACATCGCTTTTCAAGACTTCTCATGTGCGACCCAAGCGCATACCTTGGTGCATTGGGAGTTTCAATTTGAAGCGCAGTTCCGCGTAGAAATTGAACCCGGCCAACTCAACATCACGCTGCGTGTGACCAATAACGATGCAAACATCTTGCAATTCACGGGTGCTTTGCATACTTATTTGGCCGTAGACGATATTGCGCTGACCGAACTGCGTGGACTAGAAGGTTTGCCAGAGTGGGATGCGGTAGAAGATGCGCACGCGATTGCGCCTGCGAGTTTGCATTTTGACGGTGAGTTTGACCGCGTCTACCACGCTGGCGATACCGCCTTGCACTTACAAGACGGTAGCAGCGTGTTACAGATTGAACAAAGCCCCAGTTGGGCGCACACTGTGGTGTGGAACCCCGGTGCTGAAAAATCCGTTGAGCTTCCTGATTTGCCCGATGACGGTTTTGCGCGCATGCTTTGTGTAGAAGCCGCTCAAGTATTTGACACCATACACCTCGAACCACAAGATCAGTGGGAAGGTTGGCAGCGCTTGCGCGTGGTCGGCTGAGATGCTCGCCAAGCGCATCATCCCTTGCTTGGACGTTACGGGCGGTCGCGTTGTCAAAGGCGTGAACTTTGTCGAACTGCGCGATGCTGGAGACCCAGTTGAAATCGCAGCCCGCTACAACGACCAAGGCGCGGACGAACTCACTTTTTTAGACATCACCGCTACCAGTGATGCGCGTGATGTCATCTTGCACATCATCGAGGCGGTGGCCTCGCAGGTGTTTATTCCATTGACTGTAGGGGGTGGGGTGCGCACTGTTGAAGATGTCCGCCGTTTACTCAATGCGGGTGCAGACAAGGTGAGCTTTAACTCGGCGGCGATTGCCAACCCCCAAGTGATTCGCGACGCGTCTAACAAATACGGCGCACAGTGCATCGTGGTGGCGATTGACGCCAAGCGCAGAACTGGCGAGGACATTCAGCGCCTTGGCTCTAACGGACAACCGGTAGGCGAGGGCTGGGATGTTTTTAGCCATGGCGGTCGTAAAAACGTAGGCCTAGACGCAGTGGCATGGGCAAGCCAAATGGCGGCTTACGGTGCTGGCGAAATTTTGCTGACCAGCATGGACCG
>CAYFLF010000243.1:0-2891 GCA_964343725.1 uncultured Bordetella sp. | reverse complement strand
ACACAGCCGCCAACAAAGGCATGGTGATCACACCGCCCCAAAAGCGTGGCGCCAAGATGCGTTGCACAGGATCAACCGCCATCATGTCCATGGCGCTCAATTGCTCACCAGCTTTCATCAAACCAATTTCAGCGGTCAACGAGGTGCCAGCGCGTCCCGCAAATAACAAAGCGCTGACCACTGGTCCAAGCTCGCGCACCAAACTCAATGCCACCAACAAGCCCAAGGCCTCGGACGAACCGTAGCGTTGCAAGGTGTAGTAACCCTGCAAACTCAACACAAAACCCACGAACAGCCCCGAGACGGCAATGATGGCCAAGGAATAGTTGCCCAAGAAATGGATTTGGTCGCGCACCAGGCCAAAGCGACGCATGGTCACCCTAAACAAGGCTAGCAGACGTAAAAACAGCCTTGCACCGTGACCTAAGTTGGCCAACAAGCTACGTACCGCAAACCCGATGTCGGCGATGTATTTCATAGTTTCGCCACCACACCAAAATCATCCATCACCGTGGGGCCTGGATAGTGAAAACGCACAGGGCCTTCTGGGGCGGCGCTGACAAATTGGTGCACCAAGGGATCGGTACTCGAGCGCACTTCGTCGGGTGTGCCTTGGGCCGCAATTTTTCCGTTCGCCAACACAATGACTTGGTCGGCGATATGGAAGGTTTCGTCCAAGTCGTGCGACACGATGACGCTGGTCAGCCCAAGGGTGTCATTGAGTTGGCGAATCAATCGCGCCGCCGTCCCCAACGAAATAGGGTCCAGGCCTGCAAAAGGTTCGTCGTACATCACCAGCTGAGGGTCCAACGCCATCGCACGTGCCAAGGCAACACGTCTGGCCATGCCACCCGAGACTTCGCTCGGCATTAAATCGCGCGCGCCACGCAAACCGACGGCTTGGAGTTTCATCAACACGATGTCGCGGATCATCGATTCGTTCAAATCCGTGTGTTCACGCAGGGGGAAGGCCACGTTGTCAAACACACTTAAATCGGTGAACAACGCGCCAAACTGGAACAACATTCCCATGCGTCTGCGCATGGTGTAGAGCTCGGCTTGGTTCATGGCGCCAACTTCTTGGCCTTCAAACGTTAAGCTGCCCGATTGGGCGCGGTATTGGCCACCGATCAAACGCAGCACCGTGGTTTTGCCACCACCCGAGGCCCCCATCAATGCCGTGACCTTGCCACGCGGTACCGTCAAACTGATGCCATCCAAAATCACCCGCTCGCCATAGCCAAAGCGCACGTCACGTAATTCAACGAGCGTGTCGCTTGTGTGGAGGTTGGAAGAAGTGGTGTGCATAGAAGAAAAAAGCTGGCGCAAACCAGCTTTTTTCATTTTAGTTGGAAGACTTTTTGGGCATCTTGGGCTTATTGGGTATTACCGCGGTAATTCGCTGGTACCCATCAAAAATTCATCTACCGCGCGCGCCGCTTGGCGGCCTTCGCGGATAGCCCACACCACGAGGGATTGGCCGCGACGCACGTCGCCTGCGGCAAACACTTTGGGCACATTGGTGGCATAACCACCGACAGCCTCGGTCGTGGCCTTGGCATTTCCACGCGCATCTTTTTCGACCGCAAAACCATCGAGCAAAGTGGCGACGGGGTTCACAAAGCCCATGGCCAGCAACACCAAGTCCGCTTTAATCACTTCTTCGGTACCAGCCACTTCGACCATCTTGCCGTCTTTCCATTCCACACGCACGGTTTTGACGCCTGTGACTTGGCCTTTTTCACCCAAAAATTCTTTGGTCGAAATAGCAAACTCACGTTGAAGCAAACCTTTTTCAGCGCTTTCGTCATGGCTAGAGCTGGTGCGCAGTTTGAGCGGCCAGTAGGGCCAGACCAATGGTTTGTTTTCATGCTCGGGCGGCATGGGCATCACTTCAAATTGCGTCACATGCGCAGCACCATGGCGGGTGCTGGTGCCAACGCAGTCTGAACCCGTGTCACCACCGCCAATCACCACCACATGCTTGCCGTCGGCACGCAACTGGTCTTTGAGTTTGTCACCCGCATTGACCTTGTTTTGCTGTGGCAAAAATTCCATCGCGAAGTGGATGCCTGCTAAATCACGACCAGGCGCTGGCAAATCGCGCGATTGTTCCGATCCGCCTGTGAGCAACACCGCATCAAATTCTTTTTGGAGTTGCGCGGGGGTGATGCTCTCTTTGGCCCAGTTGGTGACTTTAGAGTCTTTGGGCATCTCACCCACCAACACGCCAGTGCGAATCGTCACGCCTTCGGCTTGGAGTTGTTCGGCGCGGCGGTCGATATGTGACTTTTCCATCTTGAAGTCAGGAATGCCGTAGCGCAACAAACCGCCAATGCGGTCGTTTTTCTCAAACAGGGTGACGTCGTGCCCCACGCGCGCGAGTTGTTGCGCGGCGGCCATGCCAGCAGGGCCAGAGCCCACCACCGCCACTTTTTTGCCCGTCTTGTGTTGGGACGGTTGTGGCGTGACCCAGCCTTCCGACCAAGCACGGTCAATGATGGCGTGCTCGATCGACTTGATGCCGACGGCGTCATCGTTGTAGTTCAAGGTGCATGCTGCTTCGCAAGGCGCGGGGCAAATACGACCCGTGAACTCTGGGAAGTTATTGGTGCTGTGCAACACATCAATTGCCGTTTTCCAGTCCCCTTGGTAGACCAAGTCGTTGAAGTCCGGAATGATGTTGTTGACAGGGCAGCCGTTGTTACAAAACGGCGTGCCGCAATCCATACAACGCGCACTTTGGTCTTTGGCTTGTTTGTCATCCAAGCCAATCACAAACTCTTTGTAATTTTTCAAACGCTCGGTAACTGGCTTGTAGCCTTCTTCGATGCGCTCAAGCTCCATGAATCCGGTGATTTTTCCCATGATGGATTTCCTTAACTTGGTCT
>CAYFLF010000242.1:0-2893 GCA_964343725.1 uncultured Bordetella sp. | reverse complement strand
GGGATAGCAGGACCTGTTGTCATAGAGCTAAATGGTGGGATGAATAACGCAGACGCTGATGCAAGCTGATTGCAAGCGCTATTTGAGAACGAGGTTGGGCAACCACATTGAAAATGCTGGCACATAGGTCACCAGCATTAGGGCAACGATCAAACCGCTGTAAAAAGGCAGGATAGTTTTCATCACCTCGCCGACTGAAATGCCTCCAATCGTGCATCCCACAAACTGGGTAGTTCCCACAGGTGGGGTGTTGAGTCCCAGAGCGCAATTGATCAACAAAACGATGCCAAATTGTTCGGTGCTCATGCCCATTTGTTGGCAGATTGGCAAAAAGATGGGCGTACAAATCAAAATGGTCGCCGCCATGTCTAAAAAGGTTCCGAGAATAAACAAAATAATGTTGACCCACAAAAAGATCACCCAAGGCTCGCTACTGACGCTTGCAAGCATCTTGCCAGTCAATTCTGCAACGCCATAAAGACCAATCAAATATCCAAACATGGCACTGATGCCAATCAGCAATAGCACAGCGCCCGTGCTCTTGACCGCTTTGGCCGCTGCTTTCAAAAACTGTTCGCGCGTGAGTTTTTTATACACCACCGCAGCTAAAAACAAGGCCCAAAGCACCGCCACCGATGCCGACTCGGTTGCCGTAAAAGCCCCCGACAAAATGCCCGTGATGATGATGACTACCACTAACAAACCTGGCAATGACAAGACAAAAGAGCGCCACACAATGGTCCAGCCAGGAAATGTGCCCGCGGGGTAGCCACGCTTGACAGCAACCCCGTATGCAGCCGCCAAATTACACAAGGTCAACACAATGGCAGGCACGATGCCAGCCAAGATCAGCGCTGCAATGCTGACCTTGCCGCTGGCTGCCAAGGCAAAAATGATCAAGTTGTGGCTAGTAGGCATCAAAGCGCCCACCAACGAGGCATGCGTGGTGACGTTGACTGCATAGTCCACGTCGTAGCCTTCTTTTTTCATCTGGGGTATCAATACCGCACCCATGGCTGACACGTCTGCCACAGGAGATCCAGAAACGCCGCCAAACAAGGTACAGGCTAAAACATTGCTCATGCCCAACCCGCCACGCACATGGCCTGCCACAGATTTGGCGAAATCCACGATCTTGTCGGCGATGCCACCGTACATCATGATCTCGCCAGCAAATATAAAAAACGGAATCGCTAAAAACGAGAACGGGTTCATACCCGAAATCATTTGCTGGAAGCCCACCGCTAAAGGTAAACCTTCATACAACAAGGTTGCCAAAGAGGACAGCCCGATGGAAAAAGCCACCGGCACGCCTAAGACTAGCAACAGCGTGAAGCTCACGCACAAAATAGTCAGTGCCATGCAGGCTCCACATCTTCACCGCGCAACAAGGCAATGATGTGCTCCAACGAAAATAAGGCAACCAAGGCCCCAGCAAAGGCTGGGGGGATGTATTTGAATGCCTCTGAAATCCCCAAGGTCGGGATTTTGTAATTCCACACGCTTTGCGCCAACAAGCCACAGTTGTAGGCCATCACCAAGCCAAAGAGCAATACCAATCCTTGTATCAGCAACTCCATTTTGAGGCGCAGTGCTTCAGGAGCAAGTACCAGCAAAGACTCAAGGCCGATGTGCCCAGCATCGCGCACCCCCACAGCCATGCCTAGCATGGTCACATAAAGCACTAGCAACACCGCGCCGCTTTCCGCCCAAGTGGGCGTGTCGTTGAACACATAGCGCCCGACCACTTGGTAGAGCACAGCAATGATCAACAACACCAACCCCGCCACGCCAATTTGTAGGCACAACTTGGCCAATGCAGCGCAGAAACGCGTGTACATACAGCGCGTTTATCGGACGGCGTTAATGCGCTTGACCATGTCCTGGAGTTTGGGGTCTTTCAAAAACTTGTCATAGACAGGCTTCATAGCAGCTTGGAAGCTGGCTTTGTCAACATCCACAATTTCAGCGCCAGCGGCTTTGACAATCGCCAATGATTTGGTCTCACGCTCGTCCCAAAGTTTGCGCATGTAGATCACCGACTCTTTGGCTGCTGCTCGGATTTGTTTTTGCTCGTCGGCTGATAAGGTGTCCCATACTTTCTTGGAGAACAACAAAATCTCAGGAGCCATCGAGTGCTCAGTCTTGTTGTAGTACTTGGCGACTTCAAAGTGGCGTGAGCTTTCGTAAGAAGGGTAGTTGTTTTCTGCCGCATCCACTAAGCCCGTTTTGAGCGCGGTGTAGACCTCGCCGTAAGGCATGGGTGTGGCATTGGCGCCCATGGCTTCGAGCAAGGAGACCCATAAATCGCTTTGCTGCACACGCACCTTCAATCCCTTGGCATCGGCCAATGTCTTGACTGGTTTTTTCACGGTATAAATAGATCGAGCGCCCGAATCGTAGAAAGCCAACCCGACAAAGCCTTGCGCTTCGCAGTCTTTCAAAATCTCTTCTCCAATGGCGCCATCCAAAACTTTGCGCATGTGCTCAGTGGAGCGGAACAAGAACGGCATGGTGGGCACCATCGTGGCGGCGCAAATATTGTTCATCGGTGCCACGTTGACGCGGGTCATTGCCAAGGCGCCTAGTTTGGTTTGCTCGATCGTGTCTTTTTCGCTGCCCAAAGCGGATTTGGAAAATACCTTGATCGTGTGCTTGCCACCCGTGGCTTTGCTGAGTTCCTCACCCATGTGGCGAACGGCCATGACGGTGGGGTAGTCATCTGGGTGAACATCTGACGAGCGGAATTCGGTGGCTTGAGCACCTAAAGCCAAAGCAGTAGCACTAGCCAAAAGGGTTTTGAGAAAGAAGGAAGGTTTTTTCATCGTCGTCTCCTGGTTAAAAAATCAAATCGGGCTGTTTTTGACAAATCCACCGCCTTGGTAAATCACCG
>CAYFLF010000241.1:0-2897 GCA_964343725.1 uncultured Bordetella sp. | reverse complement strand
TGCTGGGCAAATTCACTTGTCCAGTCCAGATGCAAGCCCACATCGATGGCGCCACGAAGTTCGCGTAACGCTGGCGCGTGCTCGGGCCATAGGGGCGACAAAGTCATCACGCTAGTGGCACTCAAACGTTGGCGACTTGCCAAGTCCACGATGCCTTGTGAGACGGACTCATTCAACGCATAGTCATCCGCGCACAGGACGATAGATTTTGGGTCAGGGCGTAGGGGCAACATGCTGTGAATTATCTAACCTAGTAAGCCCCCACTACACTTGTCCAATGCAAGCTTCTTCCATTGGCGATCACGCTCTCGAACATCTCTCCCCCGTTTGGTTTGTTCCCGTGATGGGTTGGTGCGGTTTGGCTCAGGCTTGGCTTCGCGCTTCAGGCGCTGTTGAGGGAATCGCTCCTTTTTTGGCCGCAACTGCTGGCATGCTGGCCTGCTTGATTTTCATAGTGGTCAGTGGTTTGAGCGTGTGGCGATGGTTCAAATTTCCAAATGCTGTCTCTTTGGACTTGCAACACCCTATTCGTCACCCTTTTTGGGCAACCATCCCCATTTCCATCATGCTCTTGGCTGGCTTGGGCGTGGCCATGTTTTGGGATGTTTCTGAAAACATGAACGCTGGCATGCGAACCACATGGGGCATTGGTTCTTTGCTGGAAGTAGCCGCAACCCTATGGGTCGCGGCGCGCTGGTTAAAAGCCAAAGAGGCGGGGGGCCCGAGTTGGAACGCCATCACGCCAATTTTGTTCATACCTGTTGTCGGTAATGCCCTTGCCCCCATGGCGGGCTTGGCGATCGGACTGGAGCCTTGGGCCATGGCCCAGTTTGGTCTGGGACTGTTCTTGTGGCCTGTGATGCAAACTTTGCTGGTGGTCCGCTGGGTGCACGTCGGGCCATTGCCACCGCGTATGGTGCCTGCCTTGTTCATCATGGTTGTCCCCCCTTCCATCGTGGGCTTAGACCTTGCGCTCATCGGCGCATCATTGCCGTGGATCTGGTGCATGTGGGGTATTGGCGCCTTCTTTTTGGCGCTGGCCCTGACCCAAATGTCAGTTTTGCGAGACTTACCATTTGGAATGCCGCATTGGGGCATGAGCTTTCCTATGGCAGCCTTCACAATTTTGAGCTTGCGATTAGCCGACTTGTCCCACTGCGAATGGCTGGTTTTGCCCAGTTACGCCTTGCTCGCCGTCACCACTTGCTTGATTCTTTGGCTCAGCTTTGCCACCCTCAGGGGTTTGCAAACTGGGACTTTGCTCGCCCCCGAATAGGGCAAAGTCCCTGATTGTTGTTTTCCCCTAAGATCGCTTTTTTATTTTTCGTACTTTTAATCTCTGAGACGCCCCATGACCTACGCTACCCAGCCACGCACCACTGTTCATAGCTTGCAAGTTGCCACCAACTTGCACCACTTTATCGAGAGCCAAGTTCTGCCAGATACGGGCATCAGCGCCCATGATTTTTGGCAAGGGTTTGATGCCATCGTGCAAGACCTAGCCCCTAAAAACATCGCTTTGCTGGCAGAACGCGACCGTTTACAAACTGAGCTCGACCTTTGGCACAAAAAGAACCCTGGCCCGATCAAGGATATGAAGGCCTATCGCAAGTTTTTAGAAAGCATTGGTTACTTGGTACCCGTGCCAGAGAAAGTCAAAGCCACGACCCAAAACGTCGACGCTGAACTCGCCCTGCAAGCTGGCCCGCAATTGGTAGTGCCCATCCTGAACGCGCGTTATGCACTCAACGCCGCCAACGCGCGCTGGGGCTCTTTGTATGACGCCTTGTACGGAACAGACGCAATTCCAGAAACAGGCGGCGCTGAAAAAGGCAAGGCCTACAACCCCGTGCGTGGCGCCAAAGTCATTGAATACGCGCGCTATGTGTTGGATCGCACGGTACCCTTAAAGAAGGGCTCGCACATCGATTCCACGGGTTACGCCATTGTGAATGGCGAGTTGGTTGTTACTTTGGCCAAAGGCGTCACGTCTCCCTTGGCCAAACCCGCGCAATTTATCGGCTATCAAGGCTCCGCGTCGCATCCCACTTCTGTTTTGCTACAACACAACGGATTGCATTTGGATATTCAAATCAATAGAAACACGCCAATTGGATCAACCGATGCAGCAGGTGTCTGTGATTTGGTGGTCGAAGCTGCTTTGTCGACCATTTTGGATTTAGAAGATTCCGTCGCCGTTGTCGACGCCCAAGACAAGGTATTGGCTTACAGCAATTGGCTAGGCATTGTGAAGGGCACACTAACCGAAGTGGTGGAGAAAGGTGGTCGCACATTCACCCGAGGGTTGAACGCTGATCGCCAGTACACCGGCAAAAAGGGTGAAGTCGTCACATTGCACGGCCGCTCTTTGCTGTTCTTGCGCAATGTGGGTCACCTCATGACCAACCCCGCCATTTTGTACACCGACAAACAAGGCGCGACCCACGAAATTCCAGAAGGCATTTTGGATGCGGTGGTTACAACTGCCATTGCTTTGCATGACCTCAAAGGCCACGGCAAAAACGGCATTCGTAACTCGCGCACTGGCTCTGTCTATATCGTGAAGCCCAAAATGCATGGGCCTGCAGAAGTTGCCTTTGCGGCTGAACTCTTTAGCCGCGTGGAGAAAGTACTAGGCCTTGCGGACAGCACCGTCAAGCTGGGCATCATGGACGAAGAGCGTCGCACCAGCGTGAACTTGAAAGCTTGTATTGCCGCCGCCTCCAGCCGCGTGGCGTTTATCAACACGGGCTTCTTGGACCGCACAGGCGACGAAATGCATACCGCGATGCAAGCAGGCCCCATGTTGCGCAAAGGCGATATGAAGAGCACTGCATGGATACAAGCCTACGAGAAGAACAACGTGCTTGTTGGCTTGTCATGCGGCTTACGCGGCA
>CAYFLF010000240.1:0-2908 GCA_964343725.1 uncultured Bordetella sp. | reverse complement strand
CGCTTTTGAAATTCTAATTTGTCTTGTGCAGCTTCAAAGCGTTGCAACTCTGAATTTTTAATACGTGCATAGTAGCGTATGAACTCGTTTCCGAACCCTTCTTGCATCACGCTATTTTCTTGTAAAGCATGCAATGCATCACCTAAGGTGTTGGGAATTCGAGTGATTTGACTAGAGGATGTTGTATGGGTATCGGCGTAAGGGGAGTCAGTAGCCAAGGGTGGAATTAACGCTTCGTCTATGCCCTGGAGTCCTGCATGAATTTGCGAGGCCATATAAAGGTATGGATTGGCAGCAGGTTCGCCTAAGCGGTTTTCTATACGCGTGGAAGCATCCCCAGCTTGTCCAATTACGCGCAGCATGGCACCGCGGTTATCGCGTCCCCATAAAACAGATTGCGGCGCTAGAGCATTTGGTTTGAATCGACCAAACCCATTCGTGGTCGGTGTACAAAATACGGTCATCCCTTGGGCATTTTTTAACAAACCTGCGAGATAGTGTGCACCTACATCAGAAAGTGTGTAGCGCGCATCATTAACCAAGGTGTCCGCATGCGCAGTGGAACGCATGAAAGCATTTTGCTGAGATGTTGTATCAATAAGAGATTGATGTAAGTGCCATCCGCTAGACATAATGTTCTCGAATGGTGGTCGGCACATAAAGGTGGCGTGATAGCCAGCGCGTCTCAGCGCTTGGCGCACACCATTACGAAACAAGACCATATTGTCAGCAGCTGTTAGTGCATCCGTGACATCAAACACGGCTTCCACCTGACTGGGGCCGAGTTCAATTTCTAATGACATCAAAGGCAGTCCTAGGGCTTGCGCTGTGTGTTGCACTATGCGAAGTGGCTCCTCAGCCATATCAAACCAATTCTCTGAGAGAAGGTTATAGCCAGGGTGTATCAAATGCACGTCAGGACTCTGACCTGGCCAATCTGCAGCGTCTGGATCTAAGTCGGTTCCAAAGTGGGAATCGCGTAATCGGTAGATATGAAATTCCACTTCCAAGCCGCACAGCATTTGAAAACCTTTTTGGGAGAGTTTTTCCAATGCATTTTGGAGTTGTTGGCGGGTGTCATACAACACACTTTCACCACTTTGATAGAACGGCTGGCATTGAATCCAGCCTGTTTTATGCGCCCATGGTAGAACTTTGAAGCTGTTGGGTATTGGCTTTAAAACCAAGTTGTTTGCAAATTCAAAGCCAGGCAATTCTTGTGCAATGCTTGGCTCAAATACTTTGAATGCAGTTCGGTCAGAGGTATCTTTGAGCATCAAAGTGCTGACCATTCCAACGCCTCTGTCGAGTGCTTGGATAGCTGCTTGAGCGGTTAATGTTTTGCCACGTAGCATGCCGTGTGTGTCACACCATGCAAAGCGCACTAACTCTAAGTCTTGGCTTTGAATAAGTTTTGCAACATTCATTTTGTATGCGCATTCAAGCTGGCATCCCAAGGCGCGGCTTTACGCTTTTGGATGACGGCTTGTTGCCACCAGTTTCCCCAATCTTTTGCTGGGGCTATACCGTCCACAGTATCTGGTCCGAAACGCTGTAGAGCGATTTCTGGTTGTGCAAAACCGAGTGGTAGTTTGCCTGCTTCTACATCGTCAATGGCTTTCATGAGATTGCGTCGGTTAGCCATGATGGCTACATCGCTAGAGCCAAGATGCTCGCGCGTACGGTCTTGTATTGGACCCATGCTTTCACATGCCCATTGGTCGTGAATATTGATATCGTTTTCACCCATACCAAGATAGGTGCGGGTGTTTTGCTCCTCCGCACTAAATCCCCAATTGTTGTGCCGACCTGATTTTGGAATGTAGTCAGGTAAGTTGATGGCTTTTAGGCGTTGATTTCGCATGGCCTCCTTGTCAACAGGCTCGGCAAAGCTAGTGAAGACGCTATACCAATAGGTATTGGTGTCGTCAACCGGCACATGCATTTGCGTAATCGTCATCGTCTCTGAAAGTGGTATGACAAATGTATGGGGAAAAATGGCATTGGTCACTCTCACGTGGGTGAGTGCATCTGTCATGGGGCGTAAGGCTGTCAGTTGCATGCCAAAAGGAGTTGGTGCAATGCTTATTTGCGGCTGATCAAACTCGCGCATGACTTTTGTCATGGGCCATCTCTCGCCGTTGATTTCACCAGCGCTTGCGCCACGGAATTGTTTGCCGTAGGTATCTTCTAAAGGTTCATCAAAAAAGAACCGATGCAAGAAAGAAGCGTGTGCCGGGTCTACGCCAACCTCGAATGCTTGTAACCAATTGCATTGCCATAGACCCTTGAAAGCAAAGGTATGGGTATTGGGGGCAGAAAAACAATCCAGCGCAGGAAATGGCGGCGGATGGGTACCTTCAGCGCCAAGCCAAGCAAACAAAATACCGCTTCGTTCTATGAGAGGGTAGTGACGTTGCTTGACATGTTGACAAAGTTTGCTGCCATCTGGTTCAGCAGGTGTCTCAATGCATTGGCCATGCACATCAAACTTCCATCCATGGAAAGGACATCGAAGACCATCACCTTCATTACGCCCAAAAGAAAGATCTGCTCCGCGGTGAGGGCAATCGCGGTCGAGTAATCCAAATGCCCCTTGCGCATTCTTAAAAAGAACCAAGTTTTGCCCAAGAATTCTGACTGCCTTGACAGGGCGTATCGCCATCTTAGGGTCGAGTGCAGGGTTGAACTCATCCACTAGCGCAATTGGTTGCCAATAGTGACGCATCAAATTACCGCAGGCTGTAGCGGGGCCAATGCGGGTAATTCGCTCATTGATTTCGGCCTTCATAGGAATTGGTCCAGATTTGTAAGCGTAGGAAAATTGTATATTTTTAGTGGGGTGGAATGGTGAATTAATCGCGATAATGTCGCAGGAGCATTTTTATGAACTTCTACGCGCGAACCG
>CAYFLF010000239.1:0-2923 GCA_964343725.1 uncultured Bordetella sp. | reverse complement strand
AACCTGAGAGCTGCAAAATTTGCGGCGTACCAATACTGCCAGCGCACAAGACCACCGCATGTTGGGCCGTCGCCTGCACAAGTCCACCTGTGCCTGTCCATACCTCCACACCGCTACACCGCGAAGTGCCGTCAGCGTCTTGGGTCATCAAAAGTTTCGAGACTTGTGCCCCAGACCACAACTCAAAATTAGGCCGTGCGTAGCAAGTGGGCCGCAAAAAAGCCTTGGGCGTATTCCAGCGCCAGCCGCTTTTTTGGTTCACTTCAAAATAACCCACGCCTTCGTTATCGCCCTGATTGAAGTCTTGCGTGGCAGGAATACCTGCTTGCACCGCAGCCTCGGCAAAGGCGTCCAAAACATCCCAGCGCAGACGTTGCTTTTCAATTCGCCATTCACCGCCAGCGTTGTGGTGGCGCAGTGTTTCGCCGTACACCGTTTTGTCCGCTAGCAACACCTCGCTACGCGCGCCTTTGGCGCCGTGCATGGCGTTGGCGCCGCCGAAATGGTCTTCGTGCAATTTGAAATACGGCAGACATTGGTCCCAGCGCCAGCGGCTGTCGCCCGTGATGTCGGCCCATTGGTTGTAATCGCGCGCTTGGCCACGCATGTAAATCATGCCGTTGATACTCGAACACCCGCCAAGTACCTTGCCACGCGGGTATTTCAAACTGCGTCCGTTCAGCCCTGCGTCTGGTGCGGTGTTGTAGAGCCAATCCGTGCGCGGATTACCGATGCAATACAAATAGCCAACAGGAATGTGGATCCAGTGGTAATCGTCTTTACGCCCCGCCTCAATCAACAACACCCGCTTACTGGCGTCGGCACTTAAACGGTTGGCAAGCAAGCAACCCGCCGTGCCTGCGCCAACGATGATGTAGTCAAACGATGCTTCGCTCATAGCGCTGACATACACATAGCGATGCGGCAGTGCTGCCCAAGGGGCTTGGCAACTTTTCTGACGCGAAGCGGCTGAGGCGCCAAGACCCTTGGGTGGCGCTGTCGCATCGCGGGGAATACTACAAGCATCACTTGGAAGTAGGCATCACAAACTCAGCGCCTTTGCCAATACTCTCGGGCCAGCGCTGCATCACCGACTTCTGCTTGGTATAGAACCGCACGCCTTCTTCGCCATACGCGTGCATATCGCCAAACAAACTCTTCTTCCAGCCGCCAAAGCCGTGCCAAGCCATAGGCACGGGAATCGGCACATTGATACCGACCATGCCCACTTGGATGCGTCTTGCAAATTCACGCGCCACATTGCCGTCGCGGGTGAAGCAGCTCACGCCATTGCCGAATTCGTGTGCGTTGATCAAATCTACGGCTTGCCCGAAATCTTTGACACGTACACAGCTCAAGACGGGGCCGAAAATTTCTTCTTTGTAGATCCGCATCTCTGGCGTGACGTGGTCGAACAAAGTGCCGCCCATCCAAAAGCCTTTTTCACATCCGGCGCCCGTTTGCTTGGCATCAAACGCGCGTCCGTCGACGAGCAGTTTGGCGCCTTCTTTCGCGCCCTGTTCGATATAGCCCGTGATGCGTTGGTGCGCGATCTGGGTCACGATCGGGCCCATTTCTGCCGCAAGGTTGGTGCCGTTGAGAACCTTCAACGCTTTGGTGCGTTCGATCAATTTGGGCATGATCCGGTCCGCTACATCGCCCACCAACACTGCCACGCTGATCGCCATGCAACGCTCGCCTGCGGAGCCGTAGGCCGCGCCAATCAAAGCGTCGACCGATTGGTCGATGTCGGCGTCGGGCATCACGACCATATGGTTTTTCGCTCCGCCCAAAGCTTGCACGCGCTTGCCGTGGTGCGCGCCTGTTTCGTAGATGTAGTTGGCAATCGGGGTGGAGCCAACAAAGCTCACGGCTTTCACATCGGGATGCACGAGCAAGGCATCGACCGCTTCTTTGTCGCCTTGGACCACATTGAATACACCATCGGGCAAACCTGCCTTTTTAAGTAAGTCGGCCATGAACAGCGAAGGCGATGGATCGATCGGGCTGGGCTTTAAGACAAAGGTGTTGCCGCAAGCAATGGCGACAGGGAACATCCACATAGGAACCATCACGGGAAAGTTAAAAGGCGTGATGCCCGCTACCACGCCCAAAGGCTGGCGCATCGTCCAGTTGTCGATGCCAGTGGAGACTTGTTCGGTGTAGTCGCCTTTGAGCAGTTGGGGGATGCCTGTGGCGAATTCGACAATCTCGATGCCCCGCGTGACTTCGCCTTGCGCGTCGGTAAACACCTTGCCGTGCTCGGCGGTGATCATGTGCGCGAGTTCGTCTTTGTGCAGATTGAGCAACTCCAAAAACTTGAACATGACCCGCGCACGGCGCAAGGGCGATGTGTCTGCCCAAGCGGGGAAAGCCTTTTGCGCGGCGGCTACGGCGGTGTTGACATCGGCGGTGCTTGCCAACAAGACTTGAGCGGTCACGGCACCTGTTGCTGGGTTAAATACATCTTGGGAGCGGGTGCTGCCAGCCTTACTGGCATGGCCTGCGACATAGTGTTGGATAGTTGGCGTACTCATAAATAGACTTTCAAAAAATTTTCATAGCAAGCGACAAAACTTCGCAAAGGGAAATGCAACAAACAGAGGGCCTGTGGATGCTTTTGGGGCATCCATTAACGGCCTCCAGTCACCTCCAGATTGGCACCAGTGACGTAACTAGCCGCATCACTCAATAGCCACACGATGGATTGTGCAACTTCGTCAGCGCTACCAGGGCGAAGCATCGGAATCATGGGCGCCATGGTTTTGGCGCGATCGGGAATGCCTCCGCTGGCGTGGATGTCGGTATCAATAATGCCAGGGCGAACAGCGTTCACGCGGATGCCTTCGGCCGCCACCTCTTTGGCGAGGCCAAGATTGAAAGTATCGATAGCACCCTTGCTAGCGGCGTAATCGACATACTG
>CAYFLF010000238.1:0-2923 GCA_964343725.1 uncultured Bordetella sp. | reverse complement strand
GATTTAACTGCCTTGATATGGGTGGTCTCGGCTGACAACTTAGCCAGCGGGATTGCTTCCGCGGCGTTTATTGCTTATTTATCTGGGCTTACGAATGTGCATTACTCGGCCACGCAGTACGCACTGTTTAGCTCGATGATGTTGCTCGCCCCTAAGTGGTTGGCAGGGTTTTCTGGCGTGTATGTCGATGCATATGGCTACGCCGCATTCTTCAACAGCACCGCCTTGTTGGGTGTCCCCGTTTTATTACTGGTCTGGTTGGCCGCGCGTCAAAGCAAGGCGTAAACGCGCTCGGCTTGCACATCCTCTAAGCACCGTGTATGGCCTAAAGGGCAAGTGCGTTCATAACAAGGCGCACACGCTAACGGCGGTTGGTATTTGGGGTCGACACGCAACCACACAACACGCGCTTTGTCGTTCAAGGGTGGCGTATGGTCTGGGCTCGACGAGCCAAACACTGCAACTTGCGGAATACCCATCGCAGCGGCAACGTGCATCAGTCCTGAGTCATTGCTAACCACACGGTATGCCCCGCTGATTAACGCAAAGGCCTGCATCAAATCTGTTTGACCTGCCAAGTTATGGCAATGATTCGCTTGCTTGGCGTTGGCGGTTGCTGCAATCTCTGCGCAAAACGCTTGGTCTTGCGGGCCACCCAATAACAAAACAGGGCGATCAATCATGCTGGCCAATTCAGCAAAGTGTCTGGCAGGCCAACGCTTAGCGGGGCCGTATTCCGCGCCTGGCGCAAACACCACATAACTATTGCGCGCCAATGTGGGCAAGTCTGGCCGTTTGGCGAGTCGCTCAAGCCCTTCGTCCATCGCTTGGGACGGCACTTGTAAGACAGGGCGTAGATCGCCCGTGAGTTTCATAGGCTGGTTGTTTTGTCCGACCAAACTCAAAGCGGCATACCACTCCACCATGGGGGGGCGCGCTTCTGACGAAGGGTTGTCGAGTCGATCGGTCAACGCGCCATAGCGCGCTTCACCGGTATAGCCAATGCGTTGTGGGATGTGCGCCATCCACGGTATGAGTGCGCTCTTGAAAGAGTTGGGGCACACATAGGCTTTATCAAACCGCCCATGCAAAGAGCGCGCAAGCTTCCAACGCTCGAACAACTGCAATCCGCCGTGCTGAAAAGGCAACTCCAACACCTCGAACACACTCGGCATGGCACGGTAAACCGGAGCGATCGAAGACAGCGCAGCAACGGTGATGCGTTCACCGCGCGCAGCAAGGCGTCGTAAAAGCGGTTCGGTCATCACTGCATCCCCTATCCATTGGGGGGCGATGACTAAAACTGGCTCAGTGGTGGCTGCCAACGTGTTCGCCGGCTGCGAGTTTGAAAGTGGTGCCGCAATACGGGCACTTGGCTTCGCCTGTTTTGGCAACGTCTAAATAGACCTTGGGATGGCTGTTCCACAAAGCCATGTCGGCTTTCGCGCTTGGGCAAAAAACGCCACCATGGCCATTGAGTTCTTTGGCTAAAAGCTCGACGGTATGACTCATCACTTAAACCTTGGTCAACCAATGTGCGTATTTGGGGTTGCGGCCGTTGACGATGTCAAAGAACGCATTTTGGATTTTTTCGGTAATCGGCCCACGGCTACCGACGTAATCATCTTTGCCCAAAGAAATGCGATCGAGCTCGCGAATGGGGGTCACTTCAGCAGCTGTTCCGGTAAAGAACGCTTCATCAGAGATATACACCTCATCACGGGTGATGCGTTTTTGCACGACTTCGATGCCAAGGTCTTGGGCAATATGCAAAACGGTATTACGGGTGATGCCATTCAAAGCGCCAGCAGAAAGGTCTGGCGTAAAAATCACACCGTTTTTGACGACAAATATGTTTTCACCAGCGCCTTCTGAGACAAAACCAGAACTATCCAATAACAGGGCTTCGTCGTAGCCTTCGTCGGTCACTTCCATGTTCGCCAGAATCGAGTTGGTGTAATTGCTCACCGCCTTGGCTTGCGTCATCGTGATGTTGACGTGGTGGCGTGTGTAGCTAGAGGTCTTGACGCGAATGCCCTTTTTCAAGCCTTCTTCGCCCAAGTAAGCACCCCAAGCCCAAGCGGCCACCATCAAATGGATGGTGTTGCCCTTAGGGCTGACGCCAAGTTTTTTGTCGCCAATCCAAACCAGTGGGCGGATATAGCAACTCTCTAATTTATTGGCGCGTACCACCTCGCGCTGCACATCCATGATTTCTTTTTTGCTAAATGGAATTTGCATGCGCAAAATCTTTGCGCTGTTGAACAAGCGCTCGGTGTGCTCTTCCAAACGAAACACGGCCGTACCGTTGGTGGTGTTGTAAGCACGCACGCCTTCAAACGCGCCGCAACCGTAATGCAAGGTATGCGTGAGGACATGGATCTTGGCGTCGCGCCACTCGACCATTTTTCCGTCCATCCAGATTTTGCCGTCACGGTCTGACATGGAGGGGATAACGACGCTCATGGGAATTCCTTTGGGATTGAAGCTTTAGCTAATTTTTAGCTGATTAGTATGAATAGAGATTTTAGCTATCGCTATTTGCGGCTACGCCAGGCGTAATGTCCGTCGCCTGAAAAGGTCGGTCCAAGGTCCAACTTTGCAACTTACCGTCCACAAATACTGTGCGCACCACAGACTGACTGCCATCCCGCCAGCTAAAAATTTCGGGCTGCGCGTTTTTTTCGCTCTCCGCCTGTCCTAAAGCACGCGTCATCGCAATCACGTGCATCAGGTTCATACCAGTTTTGAGCTTGGCATTGAGCATCACCGCGCTATCCACGAAGCCGACAGGTCTTTCGCTCGCGCGTTTCATAGTTTGAACCAAGCGAGTGAAGTGCAACAAAGTCCACATCACGCCCCCGGATACAACCAGTGCCACGCCCATCCATCCCCAAGATTGCCAAGCCCAAGCCGTTAACAC
>CAYFLF010000237.1:0-2938 GCA_964343725.1 uncultured Bordetella sp. | reverse complement strand
CGGATGACGCGGTCTGCGGGCAGGCCAATTTCTTTGGTCCAAATGTCGTAGGCCTCGTCGTCTTCCTCGTAGACAGTGGCGAGCAAGCGCTCTTTGGGGAGTTTGTAGACCTCGGTCAACAGCTCCCAAGCCCACTTCAGGCTTTCGCGCTTGAAATAGTCGCCAAAGCTCCAGTTGCCCAACATTTCAAAGAAGGTGTGGTGGCGGGCGGTGTAACCCACGTTTTCTAGGTCGTTGTGCTTACCCCCTGCGCGCAAACAGGCTTGTACCGAAGCGGCCCGCACATACGAGCGTTTGTCGGTGCCTAAAAACACGTCTTTGAACTGCACCATGCCCGAATTGGTGAACATCAGGGTGGGGTCGTTGCCGGGAACCAAGGGGCTAGAAGCCACCACCGTATGGCCCTTTGAAGCAAAAAAATCGAGGAAAGACTGCCGAATGTCGGCGACAGAAAATGGGGGTTGGGTCATCGATAAATTATAGGTTTCGCAGTCTCCTTCAAGACTTGCAGGATATTGCGCTAGCGGTATGCTCTGATGTTGCTAAGAAAAAATAACGGAGACTTCTATGGACATGAAAACCGCCCCCCTCTCCCTACTCAACGACCCCTCGCTTTTAAAAACCGATGCGCTGATCAACGGCCAATGGGTCCCTGGCACCAGCCGTTTTGATGTCACCGACCCCGCAACTGGCAAAAAACTGGCCGATGTTGCCAACCTCGGCCCTGCACAAGCTGAAGCCGCGATAGCTGCCGCCAACACTGCTTGGGGTCCATGGAAGGCCAAAACAGGCAAAGAACGAAGCGCAATCTTGCGCAAATGGTTCGAATTGTTAATGGCCAACCAAGAAGACCTCGCCCGCATCATGACGGCCGAGCAAGGCAAGCCTTTTGCCGAGGCCAAAGGGGAAGTGGCCTACGGCGCCAGTTTTGTCGAGTGGTATGCCGAAGATGCCAAACGCGTCAATGGCGAAACCCTGCCCCAGTTTGACAACAACCGCCGGCTGTTGGTGATCAAACAAGCGATTGGTGTCTGTGCTGCCATCACGCCTTGGAACTTCCCTCTCGCCATGATTACCCGCAAAGTCGCGCCCGCTTTGGCAGCAGGTTGCCCTGTGGTGATCAAACCCGCAGAACTCACGCCTTTGACGGCATTGGCCGCTGCTGAATTGGCAATTCGCGCGGGCATTCCTGCTGGCGTCTTGAATATCTTGACCGCCGACAGCGATAACAGCGTAGCGGTGGGCAAAGTGTTTTGCGCCAGTGATACGGTGCGCCACATTAGTTTCACGGGATCTACCGAAGTGGGCCGCATTTTGATGGCGCAGTCTGCCCCCAGCATCAAAAAGCTCTCGCTCGAACTTGGTGGCAATGCGCCTTTCATCGTGTTTGACGATGCCGACATCGACAGCGCTGTCGAAGGTGCGATGGCCAGCAAATACCGCAATGCCGGACAAACCTGCGTCTGTGCCAACCGTATCTATGTGCAAGACAAGGTGTACGACCAATTTGTCGAAAAATTCGCTGCCAAAGTCAAAGCGCTGAAAGTCGGCAATGGTTTTGAAGATGGCGTGGCGCAAGGCCCGCTGATTGAGGATGCGGCCGTGCAAAAGGTTGAACGCCATGTCCAAGACGCCATCGCAAAAGGCGGCAAGGTAGAGATTGGCGGCAAGAAGCTCAATGGCCAGTTTTTCGAACCCACCGTGATCTCTGGCGCCACCCCAGACATGTTGTGCGCCAAGGAAGAGACCTTTGGCCCCTTTGCACCGATCTTTCGCTTCCACCAAGACCAAGAGGCGATTGACGCCGCCAACAACACCGAATTTGGTTTGGCCAGCTACTTCTACAGCCGCGATGTAGGACGCATCTTCCGCGTCAGCGAGGCCTTGGAATACGGCATGGTTGGTATCAACGTGGGTATCATCGCCACCGAACATGTGCCATTTGGTGGCGTCAAACAGTCTGGCTTAGGTCGCGAAGGGTCCAGCCACGGTATGGACGAGTATCTCGAGATGAAATACCTCTGCCTAGGTGATATCTCCAAGTAAAACTTCCCTACCTTGCGAACAACCGAAGGTAAGATCAACCCAACTTCACTAGCAAAGAAATTATGAGCACCCAACAAATCTACATGCGTTTTTTAAACTTGGTCCATGCACTTGAAGGCAATTCACGTGCCCCAGCAATAGACCTCGACGCCAAAAAGTTGTTGGATGTGATCGGACTGCGCTTTGACCAAAAAAAGCCGCTCACCGTCACCGAGGCCATGGCCTTGGATCACATCGCATCCCCTGCCACGATTCATCGCAAGCTCGACCAATTACGCGAACTCGGATTGATCGACACCGTGTTTGAGGGCAAAAACCGCCGCACCAAATATTTGGTGCCTACCAAGGCGGCTTCAGACTACTTTGCCACCATGGGCAAAGCAGTCCAACAAGCGATTGCGAGCGCTTAAATCCAGCAAGCGAGCCAGCGCTTAAAAATGCTGCTGGCGCTTAAAGCAGCGTAACGCCGGTCTTACTCTGTAAAAACTCGCGCGTCACGCCTGGCGCGAGTTCCACGACTTTCAAGCCCTTGGGCGTTACATCCATCACCGCAAGGTCGGTGATGATCAAATCGACCACGCCCACGCCCGTGAGAGGCAAAGTGCACTGGGGCAATATTTTGAGATCCTCGGTGCCATCTTTCTTTTTGGCGACGTGTTCCATCAACACGACCACGCGCTTGACGCCAGCGACCAAGTCCATCGCGCCGCCCATGCCTTTGATCATCTTGCCGGGGATCATCCAGTTGGCGAGATCGCCTTTTTCACTCACCTGCATAGCGCCAAGGATCGAGAGATTGATCTTGCCGCCACGGATCATGGCGAAAGACTGATCACTACCGAAAATGGCGGAGCCTATGATGGTGGTCTCCGTTTGCTTACCGGCGTTAATC
>CAYFLF010000236.1:0-2953 GCA_964343725.1 uncultured Bordetella sp. | reverse complement strand
GTCGTCCACACCGAAGAAGACGGCACCGCTATTCTTTATATAGACCGTCACTTGGTGCATGAAGTCACTAGCCCCCAAGCATTTGAGGGCATTCGCCAAGCTGGACGAAAAGTCTGGCGTGTCAGTTCTATCGTTGCAACTGCGGATCACAACACGCCCACCACTGGTTGGGAGTTGGGTTATGACGGCATTACGGACCCGATCAGCAAAGAGCAAGTGACGACCTTAGACGCGAATATCAAAGCCTATGGCGCCGCTGCATTTTTTCCTTTTCTTTCTAAACGCCAAGGCATCGTCCATGTGATTGGCCCTGAAAACGGTGCCACGCTTCCTGGCATGACTGTCGTGTGCGGCGACAGCCATACCTCTACTCATGGCGCTTTTGGTGCATTGGCCCACGGCATCGGCACTTCAGAGGTTGAGCATGTGATGGCCACGCAAACTTTGTTGGCTAAAAAAGCCAAAAACATGCGCGTATTGGTCGAAGGCACTTTACAAAAAGGCGTCACTGCCAAAGACATCGTGTTGGCCATCATCGGCAAGATCGGGACTGCGGGCGGCACGGGCTACACCATTGAATTTGCAGGATCTGCTATTCGTAGCCTCAGCATGGAAGGCCGTATGACCTTATGCAATATGGCGATCGAAGGTGGTGCGCGCGCAGGCTTGGTAGCCGTCGATGACAAAACCATTGAATACATCAAAGGCCGCTTGTTAGCGCCTGGAACTGACAAAGCGACTGGCAAGTTTGTAGGCGGCACAGAGTGGGACCAAGCCGTCGCCTATTGGAAGACCTTGCACTCCGATGCAGATGCCAAGTTCGATGCCACTGTGGAATTGAACGCCGCTGACATCTTGCCGCAAGTGACATGGGGCACCTCGCCAGAAATGGTCTTGTCAATCGAAGGCCGCGTACCAGATCCCGACAAAGAAAAAGACGTGAACAAACGCACTGCAATTGAGCGCGCCTTAACCTATATGGGCTTGGAGCCTGGCAAAGCTTTAAACGATTTGTTTGTCGACAAAGTATTCATTGGCTCTTGTACCAATAGCCGAATCGAAGACATGCGTGAAGCGGCAACAGTGGTCAAAAAACTGGGCCTGAAAGTCGCAAAAAATATCAAGCTCGCAATGGTGGTCCCTGGTTCAGGCTTGGTGAAAGAACAAGCCGAGCGCGAAGGTTTGCATGAGATTTTCAAAGCCGCTGGTTTTGAATGGCGCGAACCCGGTTGCTCCATGTGTTTGGCGATGAATGCCGACCGCTTAGAGCCTGGAGAGCGTTGTGCTTCCACCAGCAACCGCAATTTCGAAGGCCGTCAAGGCAATGGTGGACGCACCCATTTGGTCAGCCCTGCCATGGCGGCGGCGGCGGCCGTCCACGGACATTTTGTTGACGTGCGTAAATTCGCTTAAAGGCTTCCAGATATGCAGAAATTCACCGTACACAAAGGCCTCGTGGCTCCTATGGACCGCGAGAACGTCGACACCGACGCGATCATCCCCAAGCAGTTTTTGAAGTCGATCAAAAAAACGGGCTTCGGTCCTAATTTGTTTGATGAATGGCGCTACTTGGATCCAGGAGAACCGGGACAAGACCCTGCAAGCCGCAAACCCAACCCGGACTTTGTCTTGAACCAATCCCGTTACGCGGGCGCATCGATCTTGATAGCCCGTAAAAACTTTGGTTGCGGCTCATCGCGCGAACACGCACCTTGGGCGCTAGACCAATTTGGCTTTCGTGCCATCTTGGCGCCTAGCTTTGCGGACATCTTTTTCAACAACAGTTTCAAAAACGGTTTGCTGCCTATCGTGTTGCCCGAGGCAACGATGGACTTGTTGTTTAACGAGACCTTGGCGTTTCCTGGCTACGAACTCACGATTGATTTAGACAAACAAGTGGTCGTACGTCCTCAAGGTGAAGAGATTCCATTTGAAGTGCAAGCGTTCCGCAAGTATTGTTTGCTCAATGGATTCGATGACATTGGTTTGACCTTACGCCAAGCAGACAAGATCAAAGCCTTTGAGGCCGAACGCTTGGCAACCAAGCCTTGGTTGGCGCATACCCTTTAATTTCTAACGCCCCATTTATTATGAAAATCGCAATCTTGCCGGGTGACGGCATTGGTACTGAAATCGTGGCCGAAGCGGTCAAAGTCTTGCATGCGCTTGATTTGAAGTTCGAGAGTGAAACCGCATTAGTAGGTGGCGCAGCGTATGACGCGCACGGACATCCTTTGCCCGAGTCCACTTTGAAGTTGGCGATGGCATCTGACGCGGTGCTCTTTGGCGCTGTGGGTGACTGGAAATACGACACGCTAGACCGCCCTTTGCGACCTGAACAGGCAATCTTGGGATTGCGCAAAAACATGGGACTTTTTGCCAACTTCCGCCCCGCCATTTGCTACGAGCAGTTGGTCGACGCCTCCAGCCTAAAACCCTCGCTGATCTCTGGCTTGGATATTTTGATCATCCGTGAACTCACGGGCGATATTTACTTTGGCCAACCGCGCGGCCGTCGCGTTGCAGCAGATGGGCACTTCCCAGGTGCTGAAGAGGCATACGACACCATGCGCTACAGCAAGCCCGAGATCGAACGTATCGCCCATGTCGCTTTCCAAGCCGCACGCAAACGCAAAGCCGCTGGCACCGAAGGCCGCGTGACCAGCGTCGACAAAGCCAATGTGCTTGAAACCTTCCAGTTCTGGAAAGACGTGGTGAGCGAAGTAGGTAAACAGTACCCTGATATCGCCCTAGACCATATGTATGTCGACAACGCCGCCATGCAGTTGGTGAAAGAGCCCAAGCGTTTCGACGTCGTGGTCACAGGCAATATGTTTGGCGATATCTTGAGCGACGAAGCGTCCATGCTCACGGGATCTATTGGCATGTTGCCTTCTGCCAGTTTGAACAGCAAAAACCAAGGCCTGTACGAACCCAGCCACGGCAGTGCGCC
>CAYFLF010000235.1:0-2966 GCA_964343725.1 uncultured Bordetella sp. | reverse complement strand
GTTTACGAATGAAAAAGGGGTCTAACTGTATGTTGTTAGACCCCTTTGTTCGATCGTATGGTGGAGCTGGCGGGATTTGAACCCGCGTCCATCAGCCTTTTTCGTACAGTTCTACATGCGTAGTCGTCTGATTTGAGTCTCGTCAAGTGCATCGCGCAGCGACACGCTATGTACCTGACCAGCATCCTTAGTTCTCACACAACATCAAGATGCCCGATGCCATGCCAGCCAATATGAGTTCCCTTGCAGTTAGGACTTGAGGGCTTTAACACCCTCTCACCCTAGCCCAGCCTATCGGCCAACTGTTGCAAGGCTCACCGGATTAAGCGGCGAGTGCGAAACGTTCGTCGTTTGCAGTTAGTTTTTTTCTGCTGTTTTACGAGGTAACAGAACCTCGACATGCCCTGCCACGCGTCCGAACCGATGTCGAAACCAGTGCAGCCCCAAGCCTTCTATTTTAGGCGTTTACCAGTAATTGCAATAGTTCTTTTGGCGCGTGAATATGAAAATCTGCACCCCAAAGAGTGAAATCGTTCTTTTCACCCAAATAACCGTAGGTCGCAGCGACGGTTTTCATACCCGCAGCGCGACCAGCGACGATGTCGCGCTCATCGTCGCCCACATACAAACACACCTCTGGCGGCAGACCCAATCTACGCGCCGCTTCAAACATGGGTTCAGGGTGGGGCTTGGCATGTGGGGTGGTGTCGCCACTCACGATAGCGCCAGCACTTTTGAATAAGGGCATGGCCTGGGTCATCGGATCCGTGAAGCGCGCACTCTTGTTGGTCACGACTCCCCAACGCCAGGTTCGTGATTCAATGTAACGAATCACATCTTCAATGCCATCAAACAATTTGCTTTTGACAGCTAAGGCGTTTTGGTAGTTTTCAAAAAATTCATCACGCATGGTGAGAAAGTCAGGATGCTCTGGCGTCATATCAAACGCTATTTGCAACATACCGCGCGCTCCTGCGCCTGCTAGTGGGCGATAGACCTCTAGTGGCCACGAAGGTAGGCCACGCGCGACGCGCATTTTGTCGACAGCAGCCCCAAGGTCTGGGGCACTGTCGACCAAGGTTCCATCTAAATCAAATAAAACGGCCCTAATGTGTCCAAGCATGAAAAACGATCAAGTGGTGAGTGAAGAGAAAGGCATTTGCCTTAAAAGGGGCGCTGTGTAGCGACCAAATAATTGACGCTGGTGTCTTGGCTCATCCAATAGCGGCGCGTCAACGGGTTGTATTGCATGCCACGGCTTTGTTTCCATTCCAAGCCGGCCGCACGACAGTCGCGCGCAAGTTCACTAGGACGAATGAATTTGGCATATTCATGGGTGCCTCGCGGCAATAAGTTCAATACATATTCAGCACCCAATATGGCGAATAAAAAAGACTTGGCGTTGCGATTCAAGGTCGAGAAAAAGACCCAGCCGCCCGGTTTGACCAAGGTCGCACATGCCCGCACGATAGAAGCAGGGTCTGGCACATGCTCGAGCATTTCCATACAGGTGACAACATCAAAACTGGCTGGACGCTCTGCAGCCAAGGCTTCAGCACTTATTTCTTGGTAGCGCACATGGGGTGTTTGGGCTTCTAGCGCATGGAGTTGGGCTACTTTGAGCGATTTGCTTGCCAGATCGACTCCTAGCGCACGCGCTCCGCTTCTAGCCATGGCATCGGTCAAGATGCCACCGCCACATCCAATGTCGACCACGTCTTGTCCCTGCAAGGGCACCAAGCTCTTGATCCAATCCAAACGCAGTGGGTTAATTTGGTGGAGCGGACGAAACTCACTCTCAGGGTCCCACCAACGATGGGCGAGTTCGGAAAACTTAGCCAACTCGGCAGGGTCTACGTTGTCTTGTGTCATTTGCATGAATGAAATTGTCGCTGATCACTTAAAACATCTAGGCAAGTTGGGCTATGCCGCATGCACAAAAGCTTGCACATGCTTTGATAAAAAAGACCCAACAAAAAACCCCGCATATGCGGGGTTTTGGGGAGATTTACGATTGATTAGTTAGCGCGTGTGCCCACAACTTCAATCTCAACGCGGCGATTCTTCGCACGGCCTTCGTTGGTTTTGTTGTCAGCAACTGGTTGCTTCTCGCCTTTGCCTTCTGTGTAGATACGGTTTTTCTCGATGCCCTTGGACACCAAGTAAGCCTTCACAGATTCAGCGCGCTTGACAGACAACTTTTGGTTGTATGCGTCAGATCCAACGGAATCAGTATGACCAACCGCAATGATGACTTCTAAGTTGATGCCCTTCACTTTGCCAACCAAGTCGTCTAACTTCGCTTTGCCGGCAGGCTTCAATGTGGCCTTGTCGAAATCAAAGAAAGCGTCCGCAGCATAGGTGACTTTGGAGGCGGCGGGGGTTTGAGGGGCTGGAGCTGGAGCAGGCTTTGGTGCAGGTGGAGCTTCCACAGCTTTGGGCGCAACAGGTGCAGGTGCAGGTGCAGGGCCACAGCCAGGTGCAGCTGTTGCTGGTGTCCAGCTAGCGTTACGCCAGCAGTCGCCTGAAGCGTTCTTCCAAACATCTCCATTAGCGTTACGCCAGTTGTCAATAGCTTGGGCAGAAGCCATGCCTGCCAATGCAGAGAATGCAACCAAGGCTACCAATTTGTTCAAGTTTTTCATGATTTACCTCTAAGGGATATGTACAACGCAGAACAACCTGCGACTCATGGCATTCAAGGTGCTACACCCAAACGCTTGCCAAATATTGTGCCACACCCGAGCGAGCGCCTAGAAATCCCTTCAAAACTAATAAATTAATAGACATGGGTTGTTGCTGAGTCGCCACAAGGGATTTCACTATCTAAACCGCCTAAAATTAACGGTTTTCCTGTTTGATGCCTCTTCTTCTATGACTCAGTTTGCTAAAGAAACCCTGCCTATCAGCCTAGAAGAGGAGATGCGCCGAAGCTACCTAGATTACGCCATGAGCGTGATCGTAGG
>CAYFLF010000234.1:0-2992 GCA_964343725.1 uncultured Bordetella sp. | reverse complement strand
TGTGGATCATGCCCAGGTGCAGCAAAGCATTGCCAATGAAGCCCGCCAATCAAAAACGTTTGTCCAATGTGTAAGGTGTGATTCGCGGTGAAAGTCGGGCAATGCTGGCCAGTGCCTATGTAACCAAGCGCCAGCGGGTCCCAGTTGCGTACTTCAGCGGCGAGTCCCGGTGGAATCCAAGTGGTGACATCAGGAAAAGCAGCTTGCAAATGTGCGTTTCCACCGCAGTGGTCGCTATGGAGATGCGTATTGATGATGGTGGAAAGCGCTCGACCATTGAGGTGATGCTTCACAAGTTCTAAGGTTTGTTGCGCGTGGCTGTAGTAACCCGTGTCGATCAAGACCGATTGGTCTTGGTCTATCAACAACACGCTGTTACTAGATAACCAACCCCTTTGAATGAAATGAACGCCTTGGGGTAGCGCTATCGCATCAGGCATGCGTGCGTAACTCTCGGCGCAATACTTTGCCTACGTTCGTCTTGGGAAGTTGGTCTCTGAACTCGATGTATTTGGGTTGCTTATAGCCCGTCAAATTTTGTTTGCAATAACGGGCAACGTCGTCCTCCGTCAGTGTGACGTCGTTACGCACCACAAAAACCTTGATGGCTTCGCCTTTTTTGTCGTCCAACACACCCACCGCGGCGCATTCCACCACGCCAGGACATAAAGAAATCACGTTCTCCAACTCATTGGGATATACATTGAAGCCGCTCACCAAAATCATGTCCTTCTTGCGATCGACAATTTTTGTGAAGCCTCTTTCATCCATTACTGCAATATCGCCGGTTCTCATAAACTGATCCGCGGTGAACGTTTTGTGGGTTTCGTCAGGCTGCTGGTAATAGCCCGCCATCACATTCGGGCCTTTGATGCAAAGCTCACCGACCTCGCCAAATCCCAAGCTATTTCCGTCATCGTCTTTGATGGCGATCTCAATGCCTGGAAGCGGCAGTCCAATCGTGCCGCTGAAACTGCTCACGGTCACAGGGTTGTTGGTTCCAATCGCAACCGTCTCGCTCATGCCCCAACCTTCCACCATGGCAGATCCTGTTACCTCTTGCCAACGCTTGGCTGTGCCTTCAGATGCCGCCATTCCTCCCGCTTGCGACACGCATAGATGCGAAAAATCCACGGATTTAAATCGAGGGTTTTGCAGCAGCGCATTAAACAGGGTGTTGACAGCTGGCAATAAATGAAAAGGCCGCTTCTTCAACACATCCACAAACTTATCGATATCACGCGGATTGGGGATGAGCGTCATGTAGGAGCCCCACTTCAAGCTCAGAAAACATAGTGTCAAAGCAAAGATGTGATAGAGGGGCAGAGCCGTGATGCAATTGATTTTGGAGAGATCACCAATTCGCAACACCGCTGGCGTAAACCAAGCATCGGCTTGCAAGATGGCGGCAATCACGTTGTTGTGGGTTAAAACGGCACCTTTCGATAGACCCGTCGTTCCGCCTGTGTATTGCAAAAAGGCAGGATCATCTCGAGATTGCATGGAAGGCTTGAGCGAGTAACGGTCACCTTCATCCAGCATCTCTTTGAAGCTAATCAAAGTGCGCGTTGTACCGTTGGCAGACTGTCGCGGGAGTTTGTAGGCTGGCACCATCCGCGCGAGATGGCGAACAGCAAAGGTAATCCAATGCCCAAACCAAAAGCCCAGCATATCGCCCATGGATGCAATCACCACGTTTTCGATCGGGGTGTCCTGAATCACTTCCTCCAGGGTGTGGGCGAAGTTCTCCAAAATCACAATCGTGGTTGCGCCGGAGTCACACAACTGGTGCTTTAGTTCGCGAGCGGTGTAGAGGGGGTTCACATTGACACATACAAAACCAGCCCGCAATATGGCCGACATCGTCACAGCAAATTGCGGAATATTGGGCAACATAATCGCCACGCGTGAACCGGCCGGTAAGCCCAGATGCTGCAACCAAGCGCCCATAGAGGCAGAGGCTTGGTCCACTTGCGCATAAGTCATCCATCGGTCCATGCACACGGAAAAAGGTGATGCAGCGTTCTTTTTGAAGGATGTCTCGAGTAAATGCGCCAAATTACGATAGGCGGAGGTGTCGATATCGTGCGGTACGCCTTCTGGATACGCCGATAACCAAGGTTTTTGAGGGTTTGAAGTCATCGCGCCATTGTCCTTTCCGCGCGACAGCCACAGCATCGGTAATGTCCCGATTTGGCTCGATATACCCCAATAACTAGGGAAAACCCTATAATTGAGGCGTGAAACTCGTCAAAAAGCTCCTCCACGCCATGGGCAAGCCCTGTCGCAAAGTGTTGCGATTCGCTGGCGTGCCGTTTGATAGCGAGCCAAACGAGCAAAACCTTTTGGTCCCGATTAGCCATCTTCGTTCCTACAACCTCCCCGACATCCAAAAACATTTGCTCTCTCTTCATCCGCAAGACCGCTACTTGCGCTTTGGATACGCGGCCACTGATGAACAAATTTCGCGTTACGTTGCTTCGCTTAATTTCGAGCGCGATGAGATTTACGGAATCTTTAACCGTGACCTACAAATATTGGCCATGGCGCACTTGGCCCTCACGCGTTCGGAAAATGAAAACGCAAATGCGCCCCAAATCGCAGAGTTTGGTGTATCCGTTCTCTCAAGCGCAAGAGGACGGGGGTATGGTTACCAACTCTTTCAACGTGCCCTGATGCACGCGCGCAATGCCAATGCGTCCACCATCTTGATCCATGCCTTGAGTCAAAACGCACCTATGCTCAAAATTGCGCGAAGGGCTGGCGCCACACTCGAGCGCGATGGTTCTGAAACGCATGCACTGCTGAAGGTACCCAAGGGCAACCTGAAAACGCGCATAGCAGAGTGGATCACCGATCAATACGCCCAAACCAACTACAACATCAAAGAAGACGTTAAAAATTTCTGGTACTTCCTCACCCAAGTCCATGAGATTCGACAAGGTGTCAGGTCAGGCCGCCACCAATCAGCAGAGTAAGCCTTCTATTGCCC
>CAYFLF010000233.1:2446-3012 GCA_964343725.1 uncultured Bordetella sp. | reverse complement strand
ACTTCATACACTTCAGCCATTGGCAAATTCATTTCTTTGGCTAGCGCGACGAGATGATGATCATGAAGCACACGATACTCATCATTGAGTTTATGCAGATTCTCAATCAACAAATCGCGACGATGTGGAGCCTCACCAATCAACCTTCTGACTTCTGCAATCGATGCGTCATCCGCTTGTCGGCCTTTGAGTTTGCTTTTGCGACGAATGGTCTCCCGTAAATCATTCGCAGTAGCTACGGCTACGGCTTTGACTTCCTGAGTAGGCTTTGGGTGATTCATGGTCTCTAGTCTCTAATATTTTTAGTTTTTATGCCCAAGCGATCCTCGTCACTTATCCGGTGAAATAACGATGAAACCGCAATCAATCGCTTGATTTTGGTGTATTTACCCCCCTAATTCCTTGACGAAGCTCAAGGGACTCGCAAAGGATAGAACTGAAGGATATTTAAGGGTAAACCCTTAATTACAGCAGTGATGGGGACGGCTTGTCGCCGGGGGGTAGAGAGTAATCTAGCTTGCGCTCATACAGCCTGGCTTTGTAGCAGTCTTGGTAGCCCTTACTGC
>CAYFLF010000233.1:0-2397 GCA_964343725.1 uncultured Bordetella sp. | reverse complement strand
GAACAGGAGCAATCAAGGAAAGTGAGTGGCGCAATTTTATTGAATTCATAACCGAAGTCTACTGGATTTCGAAGTCGGCTTATTTAAACCGCCGGAAATCCAACCTTTTGCGCCCACATATTATTAAAAACATGAATCACGGGTTTTTCATAAACTCCAGCCTTGGTGAACGGCTCATGACTTAACCACTCCTCCACCGCTGCTCGATCTGGAAAATCCATGACCAACAAACTTCCCAACACGGTATTGCCATCATCGGATGTGAGTGGACCCGCAAAGGCAATACGCTCTGCTTGCTGACCCAAGTAGGCACGATGCTCTGGACGCACTTGCACACGCAAATCTGCAGTACCAGGTCGGTCCATTAATAGTATTAAGAAAACCATGAGCTCTTCCTTTATTCGTTAACAGAATTACCAAGCCTGCTGCTTGCCATCAACCCAAGTGGATTTAACCTTGATGTTGCGAATATCGGCTGGAGGCGTGGTGCGTGGATTTTTTTCAAGAATAACCAAATCCGCCTTTTTACCTACCTCCAAACTTCCCACAATATTGTCAGAGAAGACTTGGTAAGCAGCATCAATCGTAACCGCACGAATGGCATCATCAACGGATACAGCTTGGTTTGGGCCGAGTACTTTTTGTGGTGGCAATTGCCACAAACGCGTAACCTCTTCGCTTATGTAATTTAACGGCCCAACGTTCGATACTGGAGTATCACTATGTAGAGTAAATCTTCCACCCAGTCGCTTAAAGTCCCCGGCAGGATCAATACGTTCTGCACGTTTAGAGCCAACAATGTGATTATGAAAAGCCGATCCCCAATAATTTACATGCCCAATCGTAAAACTGGGCACGACACCGAGCTTGACTGCTTGCTTAACCTGCGACTCATTGTTGATGGTGAAATGCTCAATACGCAAACGACGGTCTTGCGGTTTTGGATTGCCTGCCAATAGTTTGGAATAGCTCTTTAGCGCTTGATCAATTGCTTTATCGCCATTCGAGTGTGAGGAGATCTGCCAACCCTGATCAAAATACGATTTCATGGAAGCATAAATTTCATCATCTTTGAAATTTAACGCCCCACTCCATTTAGAGTTTGCTGGATAACTATAAGGCTGCGTTAACGCTGCGGTTAAACCTTGAGTAGAACCATCTGTGATGTACTTGATGCCAATGAAGCGGAGTTGATCATCACCTTCGTTGGGTTTGATGCCCTTATAACCAGCGGGTAAAGTTTCGCTGAATAAATATCCCCTTATCCGAATCGGTGATGCATTTTTTGCAAAGAGACTTTTATAAATAGCTACTTCCTTGTCGACGCCAAAGTTCCCGCCCACACTCATATCCGAAGCGGTGGTTACTCCAGTAGATGCCATTTTTTTCAGAGTGGACTCAATCGCGCCAAACAATTGGGCCTCTGTTGGGTTGGGCATCTTAGCCATAAATGGTAAATAAGATGGTGGCTCCACTAACTTACCGGTGAGTTTGCCCTGGGCATCTTTTACATAAATACCGCCACCGGGAGGGTTTGGTGTTTTTTCTGTAACGCCCGCAAGCTCTAAGGCCTTGTGATTTACATATCCGATATGACCCGATTGGTTCACGATAAATATGGGGATATCTTTAGAGGCCTTATCTAAATCATCAGCCGTTAATTCCGCCATAAATGGGCTTGTTCTCGATGGATCAACACCAAATCCAACCAACCATCCACCAGTTGGAACATCCTTAAGTCCAGATTTGATTTTTTGAATCAATGTTTCTTTGGTGTCATAAGGCAAGGTAAAGTTACTCAAGTTCAAGCCTAAACCTTCAAACACCGAAGTGACCATGATGTGCACATGAGGCTCAACAAAACCGGGCATCAATGTTTGTCCCTTGAGGTCAACCATCTTGGTAGCACCCGCTTGCCATTCTTTTAAGACGGCTTCTTTATTTCCTAGGCCAACAATCTTGCCATTCTGGATCGCCAATGCTTGAACCTCTTCATTCTTCGCATTCACCGTCACAATCGGACCGCCATAAAAAATCGTGTCAGCAGCTTGTGTTGGTGCCGCGAATACGCCTTGATTCATTGCCACTAAACCAGCCGAAAATAGTGCCGCGCGAATGAACTGTTTCATGAAATTAAACCCTCATAACCGTTTTGATTGAGACAAATGGAGTAACTCAAATAATAAACCCTCACCATTGCGGATGAGGGTTTATCTGGAGCGTTGGTTACGCCAACTACACGTTTGGACAATTAACGCCTAAAACCACCCATACGTTCCCCGCCTTCACGTTCGCCGCCAAAACGCTCACCACCGCCCTCGCGAGACTCGCGTTCAGGAGCGCGGTAATCACCTTCACGGGAGCGATTTTCATTACTACGCGATCCTTGCTCTCTAG
>CAYFLF010000232.1:0-3012 GCA_964343725.1 uncultured Bordetella sp. | reverse complement strand
AACCCCCTACCAGTGCTCGAGCCAGAGGTGTTGCTGGTACAAAGCAATGGCATGAAGCATTGGCTTGAGATAGCGCTGGCCAAAGACTTGGGAGTATGTGCAGCAACTCAGGTGGAATTGCCCTCGCGCAAGCTTTGGCAAATTTACCGCGCAGTGCTAGGCCCCAACATGGTGCCTGCACATATGCCATTGGACAAATCAGCTTTGGTCTGGCGCATCATGCGTCGACTGCCTGAGTTGCTGGACAACCCACATTTCGCACCCCTAAAGAAATACCTTGGTGACGAACCAACAAACGACCGCAGAGCCTACCAATTAGCTGCGCAACTTGCTGATGTTTTAGACGGCTATCAAAACTATCGATCTGATTGGCTGAAAGATTGGGCGGATGGAAAAGACCAATTACGTACAAGTAGCGCTGCACATCCAAGTGCATATAGTGTGCCCTTGCCTGCAAATCAAAGTTGGCAGCCTTCCTTGTGGCGAGATTTATTAGACGACCTATCGCACGACAGTGCCGCATCCAATTCTGCCTATCGCTCACGTTCCGAAGTGCATGCAGCCTTTTTACAAGCCATCAACAAATTAGACCCTGGCCAACGACCTCGAGGCGTACCGCAACGTTTGATGGTGTTTGGTGTGACTTCGCTTCCTATGCAAACCGTAGAGGCTCTCAATGCGTTAGGACAAATCTGCCAAGTATTGATGTTGGTTCAAAACCCCTGCCAGTATTTCTGGGGCCATATTGTCGAGAGTAAAACGCCACTTGCCAAACTTGCGCGTCAGCGTCATCCAAACAAAGACGGTTTGCCTATTCAAACTATCCAAGGCATTTTGAGCGAGTCCGACCAGTATTCGCTTCATACCGACACCAACCCCTTACTTGCGAGTTGGGGCAAACACGGTCGAGATTACTTGCATTTATTAGACACATTTGACGACGTTAATCAATACGCGTCGCAATTTACGCGATTAGATGTATTTGTAGACCCCGTCAAATCTGCAAATCAGACCAACCGTATACCCAGCGTGTTAGAACATCTGCAGTCGGATCTACTTCTACTCAATCCGATTCCTGAAAAGCCAAGAGATCTTCCATCAAACGACCAAAGCATTGTGATGGTCCAAAACTTTTCAGCCCAACGAGAGGTGGAGGTACTTCACGATCACATCCTGCAATGGCTTGATGAACAGGCAGAACTTGATGATGCCAACCGACTTCTACCATCAGACATCATGGTCATGGTGCCAGATATGGAAATATTTGCGCCCCATATCCATGCAGTGTTTGGCAGATTCGAGAGCCAAGACCCCAGGTATTTGCCCTATAGCGTGGCAGACACCACGCCCCAATCGGAGCCTATCGTCCAAGCCTTAGAACTATTGCTGCAATTGCCGCAATTACGTATCACGCGTGTCGAGTGGCAAAGCCTGTTTGAGGTCGACGCCGTGCGTAAACGGTTTGGCCTAGATGCTTCAGATGTAGAGCAACTTGATGCATGGCTTGAGAGTGCAGGTGTACGTTGGGGGCTAGACAAACAGCATCGAAGCCATTGGGGTATAGCGCCAGAGTTGGATGGGGCCAATCAAAACACTTGGTTGTTTGGCATCGAGCGTTTATTACTTGGTTATGCCACGGGCGCATTAAACGATATTGCTATGCCTTGGCAAAACACCTTACCGCAAGCTGGTGTGGGTGGTTTGGATGCACGCACCATACAAGGTTTGCTGCAATGGTTGCGTCATATCCAACAGGCTCTGCATGTATTGAATCAACAGCACACCCCTACACAATGGGTCTACGAACTGCGTCAACTTGTCAGCCTATTTTTTAAAGCCTGCAACGACCAAGAGGAACGCTTGCTTGAGCGCATCCTCTCGCCGCTTGAGACTTGGCTTGCAGAATGTCAACTAGCAAGGCTAGATACGCCCCTCCCCTTGGTGGTTATCCATGATTATTGGATGGCGCAAATGCAGCAGTCCACGCTTCAGCGACGCTTCTTTGGTGGGGGCGTGCAGTTTGCAACCCTCATGCCCATGCGCTCTATTCCCTTCAAGATAGTTTGTCTTTTAGGAATGAATGATGGCGACTATCCCCGTAGCCACACGCCGCGCGACTTTGACTTGATGAGTGGTGTTGTCACACTAGAAAGTGCCACTTCGCTTTGGCGCGCAGGGGACAGATCACGCCGCGAAGATGACCGATATTTGTTTCTAGAAGCCTTGTTATCAGCACGTGAAAAACTCTTTATCAGCTGGCAGGGACGTCGAACCACAGACCATGAAGTTAAACCGCCTTCTGTACTCGTTGCGCAACTCATCGACTACCTCAATGCGGTTTGGAAACGGGGTAATGCAGTAGCCTTTGATAAAGATAAGCTACTACAACCCTTGCAAGCCTTTTCTTTGCAATATTTCACGCAAGGTAGTAATAAGACAACCTACGCCAATGACTGGCAAAAAGCTGTACTGCCGGTTGCTGATTCCCAATCCACAACCATTACAAGCCCGAATGAAAACTACTCCATCCCTAAAGTTCTTACCCTGCAGCACCTACATCGACTGCTGAGACAGCCTGTAGATGTTTTTATTCGCGACAGATTACGTATACAACTTGATAAACCCGATGAAGCCAGCGCACAAGAGGAACCATTTGCCCTCGATCATCTTGAAAAATATCGGCTGACGCAAACCATCGCCTACGCCACTGACCCCCATCGCACTCTCGCGCATTTACGCTTGGGTGGTGAATTGGCAATAGCCGGGTTCGGCCAAGCACAAGCAGAAATGCTGGCAGAAAAAAGTCATGAATTACTAGAACGATTTTCTGAAATCACAAAAGATTGGCCAACTCCCCTATCCATGCAAGCCAAGCAATGGTCGTTTGATCAGCATGACTTGCATGCCCAATGGGGTAATAGCGCACAAAACCTATGGCGCACACATACAAGTTCTAATGAATGGTTACAAATTGAATTACGCCCTGGGTCTGTAGTAGAAGGCAAAGAAAAC
>CAYFLF010000231.1:0-3013 GCA_964343725.1 uncultured Bordetella sp. | reverse complement strand
TCTTGCATAGGCCCTGCATGACAGCGTTTCCATAAGCCACGCATCACATCGTCCAAGGTGACGCTGTGGTTGCGCACACCGTGTTGACGCAAACTCAAATCGAGACACAAAGCGACCAAAGCACCTTTGGTGTAGTAACTGACGGTGAGATTGGGACTATTCGCATCTTGCAAGTAATACTTGGTCCAAGCCTCAAAACTCGATTGCGCCACGGTATGTACTTTGCGCCCAGGCGTTTGTAGAACTTGGTTGATGGTTTTGTTGAGTAAGCGCAGATATTGGGTGTCATCAATCAAGCCCGCGCGACGCAATAGCTTGTCGTCAAAGTAACTGGTAAAGCCTTCAAAAAACCAAAGTAACTCGGTGTAGTTTTCTTTTGCGTAGTCGTAGTGCGTGAATTCGGCTGGACGCAAACGCTTGACATTCCAAGTGTGGAAGTATTCATGGCTGATAAGCCCCAGCAAGGTGATGTAGCCATCGCTGGGTTTAGCGGAGGAGTCGTTTGACAGACGGGGCAAATCGCCTCGCTTACAAATAAGTGCGGTGGAGTTGTGGTGCTCTAAACCACCATAGCCATCTCCCACCGCATTGAGCATGAACACATAGCGTTTAAAAGGAATTTGTGAACGCTTGTTGCCATGCCAAAAACTGCAAATGGTTTCGCATATGGCTTGCGCGTCTTTTAGTAATCGTGCGCCGTCAAAAGTAGGCGGAGCACCTGCTACGACAAATTGGTGCTCAATGCCCATCGCCTTAAATTGACCAGACCAAAACGTGCCCATCTCGACGGGCGTGTCAGCCAATACGTCATAGTTCGGGGCAGAGTAAGTACCAAAACCTTTGCGATCAACCTTAACCGGGTGAAGACCTGTGGCGACACTCCAGCCTTTCGTGTGCAAGGGAGTTTGAATGTCAAGGACATGGGCCATGTGATGTTGACCGTCAACCTGTAAACATAAGCTAGTGGCATTGAAAAAGCCTCTTTGCGAATCTAGCCAAGCGGTTCGAACAGAATTGTCATGAGCGTGAACAAAGTAGCGTAAGACAAGTGGCTGAGATATATCGCAGTCAACTTGCCAAGTATTTTTGTCAAGCTGTGAAATGGGGATGTTGCGATTTCCTTGAGCGGCTTGCAAACCCGTTAACTGTTTAGAGAACTCACGCACCATATAACTGCCCACAATCCATACGGGCAAGGAAACCCGTTGTTGAGCGACTGGTTGTGCGATAGTCAGTGTGACCCCATAGATATGCGAATGTAAATCGACCGCTTCAATGCGGTAGTGCGGACCCGTTATATTTTTTTTATTTGCTGGCATCAGACAGTATTTTTTCAATTTGCGTTGTATTGATGGCTCCGGGTACTCTTGTCCCATCTTGTGCGATCAAAGTGGGGGTGCCCGTGATTTTGAACTTGCGACCAAACTCCACATTTCGCTCGACAGCAGCAGTGTTGCAATTGGCATTAGGCAGTGCCTGATCTTTGATCATGACATTTGCCCACGCACCAGCAGGATCTTTAGAACACCACACATTGCGGGATTTAGTCACTGAGTCTTCACCCAAGATGGGGTACAAGAATAGATATATCGTGATGTTGTCTACTTTCGCTAAGTCGCGCTCGAATCGTTTGCAGTAGCCACAGTTCGGATCTTCAAAAACAGCGAGTTTGCGTTTGCCATTGCCACGAACAATTGTGATGGCGTCTTTGAGTGGCAGGCTAGAGAAGTCGATGGCGCTAAGTTTGGCCTCGCGCTCTTCGGTTAAGTTACGTTTGCTTTTGGTGTCAATCAAACTGCCCTGGATTAAAAAGTTGCCTTCTGCATCGCTGTAATAAATCTCATTGGTGCTTAGCCGAATTTCGTACAAGCCAGCCATTGGGCTACGGGTGATTTCTTCAATGCGAGGCATTTGTGGAATGCGCTCGCTTAAATTTTTACGAATCGCAGCTTCTTGGCCTTGTGCCCATGAATTTGATACAAGCCCAATTGCTGTCATCAATGCGCTGGCTTGCAGCAAATGAAAAATATTTTGGCGTAATCGGTTCATATGAGTTTTCAGTTGAATGGCAGAAAATTACAAAATCTCATCGCATGGCTTGCCGCATCGTCCACTGTTTGATTGGAGAGATGACATCAAAACTGTTCATCCCCCAATTGCGCAGGGCTTGCACACTGGTATGAGGATGGTCAAACAATCGCTGCAAACCATCGCAGACCGCCCAAGCTGGCAATATGTCAGCTTTTCGGGCACGCTCATAGCGACGCATGAAATAGCGATCATTCACACTCCGCCAGTAATCAGTCCCTTGACGGCTTTGCAGTGTTTGGGCTAGGGCTACTGCATCGGCGATCCCTAGATTCAATCCCAACCCTGCTAGCGGGTGGATGGAATGTGCAGCATCACCAGCGAGCACCCAAGTGCCACCTTCAGCAAATGTGCCTGTCCATTGTTTGACATGCGCGAGTTGTAATGGCCAGCTAGCCCGTTCAGTGATCAATTCAAAGCTACCCCCCATTTCATGGCTGGCTTCCATGAGTGCAGATACAAATTGCGCTGAATCCAATGCAATTAGTTCTTGTGCGCGTTTGGGTGGCAAAGACCACACAACGCCAAAAGTATCACCATGCATGCCACCGATGGGTAAGAGCGCCAAAATTTCAAGACCGTGGTTTTTGTGGGCAAACCATTGCATAGCTTTTTGACCATGAGGTCTATCAGAACGGATACGGGTAGCTACCGCAGTTTGTTGATAGGGCAGTACTTCGACTTCAACTTGTAAGGCTTGACGCGTATCGCTGTTGCGACCTTCGCATATCACAGTCAGTTGTGCAGATGATGGAGCGTCCAATAAGGCAATGTTGTGCTGGTAGTGCAACGCGTCTCCCAACTGTGCCTCCAGCACAGGCACGTCCACTATCCATGCCAATCCATCAGGAGTCGGACTTTCAAAATGCACGCTTCCACCTTCATCGCCCCACACTTGCATTTCCATCACGGGTGTGGCGTGCAT
>CAYFLF010000230.1:0-3094 GCA_964343725.1 uncultured Bordetella sp. | reverse complement strand
TTATCTGTTGGCATTTTTTCGCCATCTTCCAAAATAGCCAAGCCGTCTGCATCCGAACTAGCGGCTGCTTTTTCAGCAGAAGCCGCACGCGCTACCGAGAAAGAGTAGAAACAACGGAAAGCTACCTTGCGGTCAGCCCAGTAATCAGAGGCCTCGCGGAAGATATCGAGCAATTGCTCACGCGCTTCTTTGTCAAACTTGGCGTGGGCGGGAATGTGCTCCAACACCACCACAAATCCAGGCTGTGGGCCAGACTTGTAGAGCGGGTCAGTCATGCCGTCATACAGGGCATCAAAATTCTTGCTGGCCTGCACAGGGAAAGTGAACTCTTTTGCAATCAAATCCAAGATGTCTTGCTTGCTCTGGGTTTGTGCCAGATTGGCATACAAGAAGTGGTGACCCAAAACTTGGGCCGATTGCTGTAAATCCTGCACGCGAAATGCACGGATAGATTGAACAATATTTGTTTTAACGTTGCGCAGTGGCATGTCCATCGCCGATTCTTTAGGGGTTGAGTCTTGACAAAACTGAAGTTGCTACAAAGCAACAACTTCACAAAAGTGCCTCACGGGTTAACCCGAAACACAAGCGGGGATTGTGCGTGAACCCCCCCTAAAAAGCAAGTCAAAAAGGAATAACGCACCCCAAAAGAAGGCTAAGTTAATAATAAAGAATTCAACTACCGCTCCGCACTGGCATCTGCCACCGTCAGCGCAGTCATATTCACAATACGCCGCACCGTGGCACTCGCTGTCAATATGTGCACGGGCTTGGCAGCGCCCAACAAGACCGGCCCAATCGCAATATTGCCGCCAGCGGCAGTTTTCAGCAGGTTGTAGGAAATATTGGCCGCATCCAAATTGGGTAGCACCAACAAATTGGCGTCACCCATCAAGGTAGTGTCTGGAATTTGGCGCAAGCGCTCATTGCCATCTAAGGCCACGTCCCCATGCATCTCTCCATCTACTTCTAACCAAGGAGCCTGTTTCTGCAACAAGGCTAAGGTTTCACGCATCTTGATCGCTGAGGTTTGCTTGCTAGTTCCAAAATTAGAGTGGGACAACAAAGCCGCTTTGGGTTGCAGACCAAAACGACGCATCTCTTCTGCTGCCATGATGGTGATCTCACACAACTGCTCTGCCGTTGGGTTGTAGTTAATGTGCGTATCGACTAAAAATACTTGGCGATCTGGCAACAACAAGCAATTCATGCACGCATAGGTGCTCACGCCTTTGCGGTTGCCAATGACTTGGTCAACGTAATTCAAATGCACATCGGGTGTGCTCCAAGTGCCACAGATCAATCCATCGACCTCGCCTTTGTGCAACATCATGGTGCCGATCAAGGATAGGCGACGTCGCATATCGATCTTGGCCAACTGTTGGGTCACGCCTTTACGCGCCATCATTCGCCAATAGGTTTGCCAAAAATCGCGGTAGCGATGGTCTTGCTCGACATTGACCACTTGGTAGTCTTTGCCTTCTTGCAAGCGCAAGCCAAATTTCTCAATGCGTTGCGCAATGATGGCGGGGCGACCAATCAAGGTGGGTTTTGCCAAATCTTCGTCGACCACGATTTGCACTGCACGCAGCACACGTTCCTCTTCGCCTTCTGCAAAGCACACGCGCTTTTTGGCACCATTTTTGGCGGCCGCATAAATCGGCTTCATGATCGAGCCAGACGCATAGACAAAGCTTTGCAGTTTCTCAACGTAGGCTTCCATGTCTTGAATCGGTCTACGCGCCACGCCGCTGTCAGCTGCTGCTTTGGCCACCGCGGGCGCAATCTTCATCATCAAACGTGGATCAAATGGCTTTGGAATCAAATACTCTGGCCCAAACACCAATTTCTCGCCTACATAAGCAGCGGCTACCACTTCGCTTTGTTCAGCTTGCGCCAATTCAGCGATGGCATAGACCGACGCAATTTCCATCTCATCGGTGATGGTGGACGCGCCAGCATCTAAAGCGCCACGGAATATGTACGGAAAGCACAAGACGTTGTTCACTTGGTTGTGGTAGTCGCTACGTCCTGTGGCGATGATGGCGTCCGTGCGCACGGCCAAGACTTCTTCAGGCAAGATTTCTGGCGTGGGGTTGGCCAGCGCCAAAATCAACGGGTTTTTGGCCATCTTCTTGACCATGGCGGGTTTGAGTACACCGCCAGCAGACAGGCCCAGAAAAATATCGGCGCCTTCGATCACATCGTCCAAGGTGCGCGCAGAGGTTTTTTGGACAAACTGGATCTTGTCTTCGTCCATCAACTCGGTACGGCCTTCATAGACCACGCCCGCCAAATCGGTCACAAAAATATTGCTCTTAGGCACGCCCATTTTGACGAGCAAGCCCAAGCAAGCTAGCGCTGCCGCACCCGCGCCAGAAGTGACCAGCTTGACCTTTTTCAAGTCTTTGCCTGCCACTTTGATGCCATTCAAAATCGCAGCGCCCACCACAATCGCCGTGCCATGTTGGTCATCGTGAAAAACCGGAATCTTCATACGCTCGCGCAATTTGCGCTCCACGTAAAAACAATCAGGGGCTTTGATGTCTTCTAAATTGATGCCACCAAACGTAGGCTCTAAGGCCGCGATGATGTCAACGAGTTTGTCGAGGTTCTTTTCTGCAATTTCCAAATCGAAGACGTCGATGCCGGCAAACTTTTTGAATAAAACGCCTTTGCCTTCCATCACAGGCTTGGAGGCCAGTGGGCCAATGTCACCCAATCCCAAGACCGCTGTGCCGTTGGAAATCACAGCGACCAAATTGCCTTTGCTGGTGTATTTGTAGGCGTTGTCTGGGTCTTTGACAATTTCTTCACACGGCGCGGCAACGCCTGGTGAATAAGCCAAAGCCAAATCGTGTTGGTTGACCAGTTGCTTAGTAGCTTGGATCGATACCTTGCCCGGCGTGGGATGTAAGTGGTATTCGAGCGCTGCTCTACGCAATTCGGCGCGTGCTTCTGGGCTGTTGTGGGAAAGGGTGGCGCTCATGGGGTTCTCCGAAGATGGCAACGGGCAGTTGCTTGTTTCTAGCAACTGCCCGTTAATTGTTTTGCTGGATTTTATGCTTCTTATGCGTCTTTAAGGCTTGTCTGC
>CAYFLF010000229.1:0-3106 GCA_964343725.1 uncultured Bordetella sp. | reverse complement strand
CGGGCGCTGCGGGCGCCTCGCCACTGCCGGGCAGGCTAATACCGATGTCAGCATGTTTGCTCTCACCTGGGCCGTTGACGATACAGCCCATCACAGCCACTTTGAGCGCTTCAACCCCAGGGTATTTGGACCGCCAAATGGGCATTTGTCCGCGTAAGTAGTCGTCAATCGACTTGGCCATTTCTTGGAAGGTGGTGCTGGTCGTGCGACCACAGCCCGGACACGCGGTGACGCTGGGCACAAAACTGCGCATACCCAGGGCTTGCAAAATTTCAGACGCGATCACCACCTCTTGGGTGCGTGACTCGCCGGGTTCGGGAGTGAGAGAGACGCGAATGGTGTCGCCAATGCCTTCCTGCAAAAGAATCGACAAAGCGGTCGCAGAGGCCACAGTACCGCGCACCCCCATTCCAGCCTCGGTCAATCCGAGGTGCAATGCATATTGGCAACGCTTGGCCAGTTCGCGGTAGACAGCGATCAAATCCTGCACGCTGCTGACCTTGCAACTCAACAAAATTTGCTGTGGCGCCAAGCCCATTTTTTCAGCCAACTTGGCTGAATCAATTGCCGAAGTAATCAAGGCTTCGTACATCACTTGCTTAGATTCAAAAGGCTGTGGCCTTTTGGCGTTGGCGTCCATCAAACTCGCGAGCAACTCTTGGTCCATGCTGCCCCAGTTCACACCGATACGCACCGCCTTGTCGTAGCGGATAGCGGCTTCGATCATCTGACCAAACTGCTTGTCGTGCTTGTCACCCTTGCCGACATTGCCAGGGTTGATGCGGTACTTCGACAAGGCCTTGGCGCACTCGGGATAGTCGGTCAACAAACGGTGGCCGTTGTAGTGGAAGTCGCCAATCAAGGGCACATGGATGTCCATGCGGTCCAACTGCTCGCGAATATGCGGCACGGCTTGCGCGGCTTCGGGCGTGTTGACGGTGATACGCACCAACTCAGACCCTGCCAAAGCCAGTTCTTTGACTTGAATGGCTGTGCCGATTGCATCTTCGGTGTCTGTATTGGTCATGGACTGCACGCGAACAGGAGCGTCACCACCGACCGTCACCACATGATCGCCCCAAGACACACGGGCTTGCAAAGTATTGCGAACACGCGGCACGGCAAAGTCAATTGGTTTATCGTCCATAAGTCACCTTCACGGTTTCACGATTTCGCTGGCAGGGGTTTGCGGGGTGGTTGCTGGTGAAATGGCGCCAGACGCTGGAATTGCCTCTGATTGAACGGGCGTCACCACCATATTGACCTCTCGACCGACAGCAGGGTCTGTGCTGGTCACCACGGGGTTCGTAACAGCAGCAGCGTCTGGGTTGTCTTTGAAAACAATCCAATGTTGTACATCTGGCCACAATGCCAAGCCCAGGGCTAGGACAAAAAGCCCCAAAGCTGCCCACCGCATAGGTGTAAAAAATGCAGTCAGATTGCTAAAGCTCGATTGCGGCAAAAAAGAAGGACGACTCAAAGGCGAATTCAGCCCTTTTTCATTGCGCTCCCCTAACTTGGAATGGTCATGCGCAGGCAGCAATGCCAGCACGGGGACCGAGTCAGCTTGTAGTTGTCTACACACGGCCAACGACAAAGAGCGCACAAACATCGCGTCGTGCAACTGATCCCAGGCGTTGTTCTCGAGGGCTTCTAATTTGGCTACTGAAACGCGCAAAACACTGGCCAAATCGTTCAAAGAGACCTGTTGCGCCAGTCGATAGTTGCGCAGTATTTCGCCTGCAGTTGTGGTGGGGGTGTGAACGTCTGAATCTGTCATTTGTCGTCGAATTTTCGCGCAAGCCACAAGGCGGTTTGTGGGGCATTGGCAAACCGCTGCACCAAGCGTTCGCCCAGGGTGTTCATTTCACTGTCTAATTTCAGCGCACGGGCCACCAAGACGCCCAGCCACAAACTGGCGGGTGTCGCTTGCTGGCTGGTGTTGATATCCCCTAGCATTCGCCTCGCTTGGGCAGCATTACCGTCTTGCCAATCGAGCAAGGCCAACTCAAAACGGGCGGTGGGATCATTGGGCGCAAAGCCCAGCGCTTTCTCAAAACTGTTGCGAGCTTGAACAGGTTGCTTGGCGCGCACCTGACAAACGCCATTGACTAACCAAGTTTGACCCAATTGGCGGTAGCCTGGCTGAGAAATTGCCATCGCAAATTGGTATTGCGCGGAGGCATATTTGCCTTGCTGACACAAAAACCAACCGTAGTTGTGCAAAACAGCCCCTTTTTCATCCCCTGAGGTGGCCACCCGCGCGGTCAGCCGAATCGCAGTCTCAAAACTTTGTTGCGCCAAGTCCATGGCGTTATTGCGTTGGTGGATCAAGCCCAACAAGCTATAGGCTTGAGCGAAATCGGGGTCAATTTGCAAAGCGGCACGGGTCTCTTGCATAGCCGCGTCCATCTGCTCTTGCGCGAAATACGCACTCGCCAAGGTGATGCGCCGAATTGCACGTTGGCGCACAGAGTCCGGTTCTGGTTGCGTCAGCCGATCAACCTCGGCTTGTGACATGGTGTGAGTGCTACACCCTTGTAATTGCAACAGCAAGAGAGAGAAGACCAGAACCAAAAGAATGGGTCGAACCCAGGCCAAAAATCCGTTTGAGCGCATGGACACTGACTTACTGTTCAGCGTAAAACTGGTCGTAGGCGCACCTGTGTCTATACCCAACACTGTCATAGACCCACCTGCGTCAGCGGAATCACCCTTTGCTTGGCCATTCGGGTTTGGACTTGGGTGCGGTCTTTCACATCGCCTGCTAACTGGCCACAGGCGGCGTCGATATCGTCACCGCGCGTTTTGCGCACCGTCGTGACGATGCCCGCCTTGCTTAAAACATCGGCAAAGGCTTGAACCGTCGCGGATTTTGAGCGCGTCAAACCTGATTCAGGGAACGGGTTGAAGGGAATCAAATTGAACTTCGCGTGTATGCGTTTGCTGGGGTCACGGGACTGCACCAACTCGATGAGTGCTTGTGCGTGTTCGGGCTGGTCATTGACGCCGTCCAACATGCAGTATTCGAAGGTGATGAAGTCGCGTGGCGCATGGGCCAAGTAGCGGCGGCAGGCATCCAACAATTGGGCAATCGGGTATTTTT
>CAYFLF010000228.1:0-3145 GCA_964343725.1 uncultured Bordetella sp. | reverse complement strand
ATGAAAAAAATCTTACTTCTCGGCTCAGGCGAGCTTGGCAAAGAATTCACGATTAGCGCAAAACGCCTTGGTTGCTATGTTGTCGCTTGCGACAGCTACGCTGGCGCACCTGCTATGCAAGTTGCAGACGAGTTTTGCGTGTTCAGCATGTTGGATGAAAAAGCACTTCGCTCTGTTATCAAAGAGCAAAAACCCGATCTCATCGTTCCTGAAATCGAAGCCATCCGCACAGAAGTACTGCTCGAAGTTGAAAAGGAAGGGTTTGAAGTCATCCCCAGCGCCCGTGCAGCTAATCTCACCATGAACCGCGACCGTATAAGAGATGTAGCCGTGGGGCTTGGTGTACGCACAGCCAAGTTCAGCTACGCGGAATCTGCGGATGATTTACGTAATCAAGCAAAAGCAATCGGATTTCCTGTGGTGATCAAGCCGGTTATGAGTTCTTCTGGCAAAGGGCAAAGCGTTGCAAAGTCTGAGTCAGATATTCAAGCAAGCTGGGAATACGCATGTCAAGGTATGCGCGGTGATCGCCAAAAAGTAATTGTTGAAGAATTTATCCAATTTGAATTTGAAATCACACTGCTGACAATTCGCCAACGAAATGGCAAAACGATTTTCTGTGAACCTATTGGCCATGTCCAAGAACGAGGCGACTATCAATATAGCTGGCAACCCCAAGCAATGAAGCCTGAGCATTTAAAAGCGGCTCAAGATATGGCCGAGAAAGTCACTACAGATTTAGGTGGGGCAGGTTTATTTGGCGTTGAATTCTTTGTCACAAAAGACGAGGTGATCTTCAGTGAATTGAGCCCTCGACCACACGATACAGGCATGGTCACTCTCATTAGTCAAAACTTAAGCGAGTTTGATTTACATGCGCGCGCCATTCTTGGTTTACCCATACCTCAAGTTGAAGCAGTAGAAGGGGCAAGCGCGGTAGTACTCGCCACCCAAGACGGCACCTCGCCAACATTTACCGGTGTCGCTGAAGCGATGAGCGAGCCTGGAACCGATGTTCGGATTTTTGGAAAGCCAACGACTCGCCCCTATCGACGCATGGCGGTAGCTCTTGCTAAGGGACCCAACGCATTAGAAAAAGCCAGAGTTGCTGCAAGCAAGATTAAAGTGCTGACCACTTAGTACTAACAAGAAACAACCACTTTTTTAAACAAATAGATGACGATGAAATTTGTCAACACCTCTCTTTTAAAAATTGCTTACGAAGAGTTAAATCCAACTGGCAAGCGTTGCGTGATTCTTTTGCATGGTTGGCCAGATAGTCCTAGGACTTGGAATGGTGTCGCGCCTGAATTGGCTAAACAAGGGTGGCGTGTTCTAGTACCAACGCTTAGAGGATTTTCTCCAACAGAATTTTTGAAAAGTGAAACACCTAGAACTGGGCAACTTGCCTCTCTTGGAGTTGATTTAGTTGAGTTCATTGCAGCCCTAGGAATCGAGAAGCCCGCTTTGGTAGGTCATGACTGGGGCGCGCGTGCCGCTGGAAACGCATGCGGCTTATCGCCCAATATTGCCAGCCATCTTGTTCTCTTGTCAGTAGGTTATGGAACCAATTTGCCAAATCAGAAAATTAGCTTTTCGCAAGCTAGAAATTATTGGTATCACTGGTTAATGGCAACACAAAAGGGTGAAGAGTTAATAAAAGATGACCCGAAAGGGTTTGCAAAAATCATGTGGGACACATGGTCGCCTGCTGGTTGGTATAGCAATGAGGAGTTTGAGTTAACCGCTCAAGCATTTAACAATCCAGATTGGCTAGAAGTGACTCTACATTCGTACCGCCATCGATGGGGGCATGCACCCAGCGACCCGTACTACGCAAATGCTGAAGCTATCCTGAACGAAACACCCATCATTCAAGTTCCTACGCTCTTATTGCATGGCAATGAAGACACCGTCAACCATCCAAGTACATCTGAAGGAAAAGAGCACTTCTTCAGTAACTATTACGAAAGAAAACTGCTTCCCAAAATTGGGCACTTCCCGCAAAGAGAAGATGCAAAGCTGATCGCTACTGAATTGATTGGTTTTTTAAACCAACATTAGCGGTTAGTGAAACGCAAAATGTTGATCCATAGAAAATGCTAGGTAAATAAAAGTTCGCATCCAGTTCTTGTGAACAACTTAGATAAAGCAACTTGTCCATCAGGTGTCATCTTATTTTTTTCTTGCTGCAAGTTTTCTAGGCATTTGACTTGGTATGGGAATACTGGCTGGACCCAGCGCTGGCCATCAATGGTTGTGTCTAATTCGGTTTTTCCGTCAGCAAAAGCGCTCGCATTTGCAATCAGAAATGGAACATAGGTTCGACCAATTTCTTGGAGCAACTCTTGTAAATGGGCGGCGATTGATTCATGCTCCAACCACTCTGAATCCCCATGCCCTGAAAGATCTTCTACACGGTCTATCCATGCTCTCAAACGAGGTGACACGCTAACAAGCAATTGGGCCGAGGTTGGATCAATGATGCCTAATTGAGTCAATTGCCCGTAAATTGCAAAGTCAGCAGAGGCAGGCCTCGCTCCAATAATAAAACCATGTCTTTCAATGATGCGGTCCAATATTTCTATCAAACGCCGAAAGCTACTTTCTATAACGGGCGCCGTGATGCTGTTTGACCCCACTAGTGCCAAACGAGAGATTTGGCGTTTAGAAAAACTGTCGGCCATTGTTTTTGCAGACAACGCATCAAACTGTATGTTTTGTCCATAGGCGATTAATGGAGCAGCATTCTTAGCGTCAGGAGAGAAGTTCCAGCGGTAGTGAAACATTGCTTTGGTAAGCCATTCATCTGCATAGTCCTCGATCAACAAATCGAGGAATCGCAAAACCTCATCGGACGGTCGAACCGATCGTTCAGCATGCAAAGCTTCCAATCTATCAATGATGGGTGTCGAATCCACCATTGCCTCTTTACCTTCCAAAGTATTCAGGTAAACAGTAGGTATCAACTTCACCTTAGGAGTTGGATAACCAGCTGGGGGATCCATGTGACTTCCCCAAATGACACGGTAGGGAATGTGTCGATATCGCAGCAACGCCAGAATTTTTCGGGTGTACGGTGAAACAGGTACACCCAAAACTTCTAACGCTTGTAAATGGTTATCGCTATCCATCAAACTTTCAT
>CAYFLF010000227.1:2926-3179 GCA_964343725.1 uncultured Bordetella sp. | reverse complement strand
TTTTAAATCAATGACATAGGAAATGTTCCTAATATTGATTCTTTATTGAATTAATTCCGTATTAAAGTATTCATAAATTAGGTCGATTGACGATCTAGCACCTCAAAGTCGGAGAAGACGGGATCTTGCAGAGGGTTCTCACTGAAGGTAAATTCCGTTTCCCCACAAGGATTTGTGTCAAAAAATTAGCACTGAACATCAAGTGCAGCGGAGAAAAAAATGTCCACATTCAAAATCTTGGTTACCAGTCAAA
>CAYFLF010000227.1:0-2910 GCA_964343725.1 uncultured Bordetella sp. | reverse complement strand
GTTTCGGCTAACTTGGCTGCGTATCTGCGTCGCCAAGGGCAAACCGTCACATTGATTGACTTTGACACGCATGGCTCCTCCAGCACTTGGATGACACGCGCCCCCAATATTGGTGTCGTGGTTCAACATCACTTGCTGCCTTTAGATCAAGGGGGCAACCGCCCCATCTTGGATGCACGCTTGCACTTGCGCCGTGCAGCCAGCAGCAGCGAGGTCGTGATTTGCGACCTCACATGGACAGACTCGATTGCGGGCGAACTGATGTTCGAATACGACTTGGTCATCGTCCCCACCTCGGTGTCTGAAATTGAACTCGCTGCCACGGCAGGCTTTTTGAGCCGTCACCGTTGGGTCTTCGATTCAGCTTTGCATACGCCACCCACGTTGTTGGTCAGTCCTACCCGTGTTCAGCCCGAGCAGCTGCAAAGCGACGTCTTCTCTAAACAGCGCTTTCCCATCAGCTTCATGCTCGCCCCTCCGATTTTGGAAGCCCAATCTGCCCGCGAGATGTTTGAACGCGGCTACTTGATGGACTTGCAAGACAACTGCGGCGCATCGTTCAATGAGTTTGGCAAAGCTGTCTTGGCTGCACGCGAAATGCGCCAAAGCGCACAAGGCATGCGTCAAGCCACACAAGGCTCACGTGTCGCGGCACCTACACGTGCCTCCACCCCGAGCATGGCAACTGTCAACAGCCTTAAGCGCAGCAGCTTGCTGGGCGCCACCAGCACGCTCTCCAATCAGTACTCCATCTTGGGTCGTCACCGCATGCAAAAAGTGGCGCCAGACACTGCACCATCAGCCGCAAGCACAACAACTTCGAGTGCCAACAGCACCTTGACATCGATTGGGATTCCACAATTCCTCAAACGTATGTCAATTAACTCGATGACCAAGCAATGAGCACTGACCCGCAATTCTTGTCCTTCAAAGGACTGAAGCAGTACACCCCTGAAGATGGATGGGGGCAAGTGAATGCAATTTTGCAATCACACACTGCGCCTGCACCACAGGCGCAAGCTGCTCAACCACAAGCCACGCCACACGTCGCAGTGCCAGAGAATGTGCCAACGTTGACGGAAGAGCCTGGTAGTCCCCAAAGTCAAGACAGCCAGATGTTTGATCCGCTCATCAGTGAGCTGTTTGAACAACTGCGTGTACCTCCCAGCGATGAGCTGACACAAACTTGGCGCACGATTGCGGCGGAAGTCAACCTGCTGACGCAGCGCATGGCGTTACAACGCGAACTGCAAGAGCGTTTGCAAAAGTTGGATCAAGAAATGCATGATTTGCGCAGCACCATCACTCAACATCTGAGCGATGTGCAACGCGCAGCTGATCAACAACTGACCTCAGCGCGTTTGCGAGCCGAGGTTTCCGCACTGGCTCAAACCAAACTCTCAGCCAAACTCAATCCCCGATACTAAATTTCAGCCAAGGAGAACAGCATGCTGGACAAACTCAATCAGATTTATCCAGTGCGCTACACCGCATTCATCGCCTCGGTGGTGTTGTTGGTGTTCTCGTTGATTGGCGCTGGCGCTTTGGGTATGAGCGGCTGGTGGCCCACCTTATTTCTGGCACTGTGCTTGGTCGGTTTTTATGACCTCCAGCAAGAACATCACACGATTTTGCGCAACTACCCCATCATTGGGCACTTGCGTTTCATGCTGGAACTGATTCGTCCTGAAATCCGCCAGTATTTTTTAGAGTCCGAAACAGAAGCCACCCCGTTCTCTCGTGCACAACGCACGCTGGTCTACACCAGAGCCAAGGGGGCAGCAGACAAACGTCCTTTTGGCACCCAACTGGATGTTCGCGCCATGGGGTATGAGTGGATCAATCATTCCATGACCCCCAGCCATTTGGCTGACCACGACTTTCGCATTCAGGTCGGTGGCAAAGCGTGCAAGCACCCCTACAACATCAGTCTCTTCAATGTCTCGGCCATGAGTTTTGGCGCGTTGAGCGGTAACGCCATTCAGTCCCTCAACCTTGGAGCGAAGATGGGGGGCTTTGCCCACGACACCGGCGAAGGCTCTATTTCACGCCACCACCGCTTACACGGTGGCGACTTGATTTGGGAAATTGGTTCCGGCTACTTTGGTTGCCGTGACGAATCGGGCCACTTCAGTGCAGAGCGCTTTGTGGAAAACGTGCAAACCCCGCAAGTGAAGATGGTTGAAATCAAACTCAGCCAAGGTGCAAAGCCCGGCCATGGCGGCGTTCTGCTGGGCTCGAAGGTGACCGAAGAAATCGCAGAAGCCCGTGGTGTGGCCGTAGGCGAAGACTGCGTCTCTCCTGCAAGCCACAGCAGTTTTTCAACGCCCCTTGAATTGATGCAATTTATTGAGCAGCTGCGCAGCTTGAGCGATGGCAAACCCGTGGGCTTCAAACTTTGTATTGGCCACCCCTGGGAATGGTTTGCAATTGTCAAAGCCATGCTCGAGACTGGTACACGACCTGACTTCATTGTGGTCGACGGCGCTGAAGGCGGGACAGGTGCTGCACCGTTGGAGTTTTCAGATCACATCGGCATGCCCCTGCAAGAAGGCTTGCGCTTGGTTCACAACACCTTGGTGGGCGCAGGATTGCGTGATGACATTCGATTGGGGGCCAGCGGCAAAATTGTGAGCGCCTTCGACATGGCACGCGCCTTGGCCTTGGGAGCGGATTGGTGTAACAGCGCGCGAGGGTTCATGTTTGCGCTGGGTTGCATCCAAGCCCAAACCTGCCACACCGGCAATTGCCCCACGGGCGTTACCACGCAAGATCCCAAACGCCAAATGGCTTTGGTGGTTCCCAGCAAAGCGGAACGCGTGAAGAATTTCCACGAAAACACGCTAGAGGCTTTACGCGAAATGATGGAAGCCTCAGGCTTGCAAACGCCCCATGACTTCACGCCACGTC
>CAYFLF010000226.1:0-3186 GCA_964343725.1 uncultured Bordetella sp. | reverse complement strand
AATAAGCCATAAACAGGAGACAGTGATGAAACCCATGCAAGTATTACTTCCCGCATTCAAAACCTTCGCCTTGGCCGCGTTGGTAACTCTCTGGGGTGCGAACGCTACAGCGCAAAGCGATTGGCCCAAAGCCAAACCTGTGACCTTGGTGGTGGCGTTTGCACCGGGAGCCTCCACAGACATCGTGGCGCGCTCGCTCACACAAAAGTTGTCTGAAATCACAGGTGGCAACTTCATCGTCGAAAACAAAGGCGGGGCGGGCGGCAATATTGCCAGCGGACAAGTCAAACGCGCTGCGCCTGATGGCTACACCATCTTGGTCCACAGTGTTGCTTATGCGGTGAATCCATCCTTATATGCAGACGCTGGCTACGACGCTTTGAAAGATTTCATGCCAGTCGCTTTGGGGCCCAAGACACCCAATATCTTCACTGCGAATCCGGGCGTTGCTGTGAACACCTTGCCGCAAATGGTGGATGCCGCCAAAAAGTCACCATTTAGTTATGCATCTTCTGGAATTGGGACCACCACGCACTTGTCTATGGAGCGTTTGAAAACTGCTGCCAAGGTGGATATCGTCCATGTCCCCTACCAGCCTGCGGCAGCCATCAATGCGGTGGTGGCGGGACATACACCGATTGCATCTACTTCTATGCCACCGGCTGTGCCCATGATCAAAGCTGGTAAGTTGAAAGCGTTGGCCGTGACCAGCGCCACCCGCTCGCCTTTGTTACCGGATGTGCCGTCCATCACCGAGTTTGGTTACAAAGAGTTCGATGACTACACCTGGTTTGGTTTTTTTGCGCCCGTCGGGACGCCACCTGCCGTCGTTGAAAAACTCAACGCCGCGCTCAACCGCGCGATGGAGTCTGCCGACATCATTGAAAAATTCGCCCAACTTGGAATGGCCAGCACCCACAACAGCACGGCGGAGTTTGGCAACTTCTTAAAAGCAGAAGTCCCCAAGTGGGCTGCTGTGGTGAAAAGTTCTGGCGCTAAGGCCGACTGAGTCTTAACCCAGCATACGCCGCGCATTGCGGCTCTCAATCGCGGTCAAGTCTTCCAAGCTAAAGCCCATGCCCATCAGGCCTTTCACATGGTCTAGCGAGGTGCGGTAGGGGAAGTCGGTGCCAAATACCACTTGGCTGACGTTGACCAAATTCAACAGAGACAGAAGCGCGCCGGGGTGGGACGCTTGGGCAGTGTCGTAATAAAAACGGCGCAAGGTTGGAATGACCTGATCGCTTGGCAAAACCTTGCCGAAGTTCGCGTTCAATTTTGGCAGCATGGTGAGTCGCTCCACCAAGAATGGCATGGTGCCGCCCGCATGCGAGAAGATGAACTTGATATCAGGGCAACGCGTCGCGGTGCCGCTGAACAAAATGCTGGTGATGGTGCGCGTCGTATCCGTTGCAAATTCAATGGTCGAACCGGGAACGCCTTCTTGTAGCCCATTGCAACACTTGGGGTTTGCGGGGTGGGTATAGACGATTAACTTGCGCCGGTTGATCTCGTCCATGATGGGCGCAAACGAGGCATCGCCCAGCCACTTGCCGTCATAGCTGGTCAACATGGCAATGCCTTGTGCTTTGAGCACATCGCAGCTGTAGGCGATTTCTTTCAATGCGCCATCGACATCGAGCATTGGCAAAGTGGCAAAGAAACCAAATTGCTTGGGGTAGTCACGCGCGAGCTGTGCGCCGTATTCATTGCTGACCCGAGCCATGCGTCGCATGGTCTCTGCATCGCCAAAACTCGCGGCGGGGGTGGTAGGTGAGGTGATGGAATAAGTCACACCAGCTAGCGCCATATCGTCTAAGGTTTTGTTGAGCGACCAATTGCGAGCGGGGGGTTCGGCCAATTTGCGTGACTCAAGTTCCTTTAAAAACGCTGGCGCCCAAACATGATGGTGCACATCTACCAAGTCGCGTTTGGCCTCGAGTGGGGATGCATTTTTAGGTGGAGGAACTGCGCAAGAAGACAGCACGCTTGCCGCGCCTGTTGCCAATAGCCCAGTCAAAAAACCACGACGGGGTAGACAGTCCAAACATGTGTGGTTGAGGTTGGTTTGCTGCATAGTGGTCTCCTTTAGGTTTTAGCTGCCAATGCGGCTTTTACGCGCTCTGGCGTGAAGGGTAGTCGACGAAGGCGCGCGCTAGTTGCGTCAAATAAAGCATTGGCCAGCGCGGCACAGGCTGGTCCTTGGGACGCTTCACCCGTACCTAAAAACGGCATGTCAGGACGGTCAATCAACACGACTTCGACGGGCGGGACTTCGGAGAATGTCAGGATAGGGTAGCTGGTCCAATCGGTTGACAAGATTTGGGTGTCGTCAAACTTCACTTCTTCTTTAAGCGTCCAACTCAGCGACTGAATCAAGCCCCCCTCGATTTGGTTGCTCACACCATCAGGATTCACAATGCGGCCCACTTCGGCAGAGGCGACTGCCCGTATCACGCGAATGCGGCCATTTCTGGGATTGACCTCTATCTCCATAGCTACCGCGCAGTACCCCGCTATGTTTTTATAGCGAGCAAAGCCAATGCCTTTGCCTCGGTTGGCGCTTTTCTTCCAAGTTGACCAGCCAAATGCATCAGCAGCTTTTTGCAATGTTTCGCGGGCGCGAGGGTCTTTTAAAAATCGCAAGCGATAGGCCAATGGGTCATCGTTGGCTGCCATAGCCAACTCGTCCATGAAAGACTCAATGGCAAAGACATTGGCATATGCGCCCAAGCCACGCGTAGACGAAACCCGCACTGGCATCTCCGTGATGAAGTGGGTCAGGACGTTGTGGCCGGGGAATTCATACAGTGCAACGGCATTACGATCTGCCGCGAAGTTGGGCCCACCAGCGTTGACGGGCGTGGGTTGGGTAAACGGTTTTTCCAAGTAATGCGAGGAAAGCAAGTTCCCCGGCTCGCCATTCGGACGTGTGCCGTGCGAGGTGGACCACAGTTGCAAGTCCCAGTCGAGCACATTGCCGTTGGCGTCTACGCCTGCTTTGGTGTGGATCACCATTGCCGAGCCATAGGGTTCCCACTTGTGTTCTTGCTCGCGGGTGTATTGCAAACGCACGCTACGTCCTGGTACGGCAAGCGCCAACAGTGCTGCGTCAGCGGCGGCATCGTCTGCGAGGTTATGGCCATAGCAACCCGCGCCTTGCATATGTTGGCAACGCACTTTGCT
>CAYFLF010000225.1:0-3190 GCA_964343725.1 uncultured Bordetella sp. | reverse complement strand
TCGATTCCAAGATCTAACAAAACTTGTTCGTTTGCCTGAGTGGTTGCAATTTCTTGTTCAGTTGCTGAGAAAGTAGCGGGGATCAATAGTGGTTGGCTAGAGAGTTGGTGCGTATCCATTTGCAATTTGAGTTGCTCATACACAATGCGCTCGTGCGCTGCGTGCATGTCTACCAATACCAAACCCTGCTTGTTTTCAGCCAAGATATAAACACCTTGTAATTGGGCGAGCGCCTTACCTAATGGCCAAGACTCTGATGTGTCGAGATGTGTTGCAGATTGGATTGCCTCTGGATTAGCTGCGGTAGGGAAGGTACTCTGTGAGATGTCATATGTTCCAGAAATGTCACTGACTGCTGAAGGAGAGTAGGTCGAAGACTTTTGCCAAAGTTGTCCTAGATCTTGAACGTTTTCACCTTGCAAAGTCATAGGCGCTTGTTGCCATGCGGGTGTCTTCCATGCAGATGCAGTGCTATTGCTGCCCTGAGCAGAGTCTTGCACCACAGTGGAGTTGGAGCGAGGAACGGCTAACGCGCTCTCTACTGCACGGCGCACTGCTTGGTGTACTTCGCGACCATCACGAAACCGTAGTTCGATTTTGGTGGGATGGACATTGACATCGACCCGCGTAGGGTCCATGTCTAAATAAAGGGCGTACACAGGTTGACGGTGTCCATGCAGTACGTCTTCATAAGCACTTCGCGCTGCATGCGTGACCACTTTGTCACGCACAAAGCGTCCATTCACATACAAAAACTGATGGTCTGCACGCGCTCTTGCAGCGTCTGGAATGCCAGCGCGTCCATACACTTGCAGATTACCTTGCGTGAATTCAACAGCAACTGAGTTTTGCAAGAAATCAGCACCGAGCACATCCGATAGCCTGCGATCTAATGCCGCATTGCCAGTTTGACTGCGCCATTGCTCCACTAATTTGCCTTCGTGCCAAATCTCAAAACCTACCTGGGGTCGCGACAAGGCATGACGACGAACAGCCTCCACGCAGTGCGCTAATTCAGTCGCATCGGTTTTGAGAAATTTACGTCTTGCAGGCGTGCTGTAAAAAAGCTCTTTCACTTCCACTGTAGTGCCCAACGCGCGGGCAGCGGCTTGTAACTCTCCACTGCGGCCATCTAAACGCATTGCATGGTCTTGTTGTGCAGTACGCGATAGCAGTGATAACTCTGACACAGAGTGAATAGCCGCCAGGGCTTCACCCCGAAACCCCATGGTTCCAACAGACTCCAGTTCGTCCAAATTAGCAATCTTGCTGGTCGCGTGGCGTTTGAGGGCGATGGGTAATTCATCGGCAGGTATGCCAACGCCGTTATCTTCCACACTGATCAAGCGCACGCCACCGCTGAGAAGTCTGACAGTGATGTGGGTGGACCCTGCATCTAATGCGTTATCTACCAATTCACGCACCACAGAAGCTGGACGCTCGACTACTTCTCCAGCAGCAATTTGGCTGATAAGTTCGTCTGGGAGTTCGCGAATAGCGCGTTGTGGTTGGATGCTAGGGTGCACCTATGCATTTTAGAGCCTGTGATAATCGCTCTCTATGGAAATCATTAGCTTCTTAATCGACTTTATTCTGCACATCGACCGCTATTTGGAGAGCTTTGTGCAAGCCAATGGCGTATGGGTCTATGTCTTGTTGTTTGCCATCATATTTATTGAAACGGGCTTGGTTGTCATGCCATTTTTACCAGGCGACTCCATGCTCTTTGTGGTGGGTGCCATGTGTGGCGTTGGACTCATGGACTATGGACTTTCTGTTGCGTTACTAGTAACTGCGGCGATTGCTGGAAACCAAACCAACTACACCATTGGCCACTACTTTGGTCCGAAAGTGTTTGCATGGGAGAACTCTCGGTTTTTCAATCGTCAAGCGTTTGATCAGGCACACGCGTTTTATGAGCGTTATGGCGGTATCACCATCGTGGTTGCACGGTTTATGCCGTTCTTGAGAACCTTTGCTCCGTTTGTTGCTGGCGTTGCGCAAATGACGCGTCGTAAGTTCACTTTTTTTGATGTGACAGGCGGCATGCTGTGGGTGGGAAGCATCGTGACCGCTGGATATTTCTTTGGCAATATCGAGTGGGTAAAACTAAATCTCCAAAAAATCATTTGGGCCATGATATTGATACCCGGTGCCCTCGCTATTTATGGCGCTTGGAAAGGCTCTAAAACTCCCAACGCTTGATTTTCAAGCTTTGTGTGCCTGATACACAAACACTCTCATCACGTATTGCGATTGCGGGCTAAAGGTGGATTGCGCAAGAAGTAGCGCTCGATACTGCGCATCAAAGCGTCGGAGAGTTCGTTTTGGTAGCTTTCGCTGTTGAGACGAGCCTCTTCCTCTGGATTACTAATAAAAGCTGTCTCCACTAACACGCTTGGAATATCAGGCGCTTTCAAGACTGCAAATCCTGCTTGTTCCACTTGAGGTTTGTGCAGTTTGCCGATGCGTCGAATTTGACCCAGCATTTCGCTGCCGAGTTTTAAGCTGTCATTGATTTGGGCCGTGGTACTCATGTCTAGCAAGGCGCGCTGCACGGTAGCGTCTTGCACTTTTAAATTGAGTCCACCGACCAAATCAGCTCGATTTTCTTGTGAGGCCATCCAACGTGCGGCCGCACTCGAGGCTGCGCCTTGGCTCAGGGCAAATACGCTGGCTCCTCGCGCGTCTGGTGTCATGAAGGCATCGGCATGGATGCTGACAAATAAATCGGCTTGCACGCGACGTGCTTTCTCAACTCGCATATGGAGTGGCACAAAAAAATCAGCATCGCGCGTGAGGTAAGCACGCATGGGCAGAGTCCCCATTTTGGTTTTGATCACCGTGTTGTTGATACGGTCACGCATGCGATGGGCGATTTGAAGAACCACATCTTTTTCTTTGGTGCCTCGAGGCCCTACGGCGCCAGGGTCTTCTCCTCCGTGGCCAGGATCTAGCGCCACGATGATGAAACGGTCTGAGTTGTTACTTGGACGGGCGACTGATGCTTTTGAATCAGTGGCAGAGGCAGGCGCACTTGGCAAGGTGGCTACGGCTGAGGAAGCTGGTGCTGTGGGTGCATTTATCTGCGGTGTAGCTGGTGCACTTGGGGTTGCCGTGGACGCGCTTGGCGATGGGGAGGGCGTGACGGGTACTGCAGCCTTGTTCAATTGCTTTGCAAGAAGTTCTC
>CAYFLF010000224.1:0-3267 GCA_964343725.1 uncultured Bordetella sp. | reverse complement strand
ATCACCCTATTGCGCCGTGATTTGCCCCAAGTCATCGCGCGACTTGAAACCCGTAAGTCGCCACAGGTTTTTTTAAATGTTGAGACATTTCAAGCCTTAGAAAACGAGCGCAAAACCTTGCAAACCCGAACAGAGGAATTGCAATCGGTGCGCAACACCTTGTCTAAGCAAATTGGCATTCGTAAATCAAAAGGTGAAAGTGCCGATGCTGAAATGACGCAAGTCGCTGACATCAAAACCGAACTTGAGCAATCTGCCGCACGTCTTGATATCTTGCAAGCCGAATTGCAAACTTTGTTATTGGCAGTTCCCAACTTGCCTAACGAGAGCGTACCGATTGGTGCCGATGAACATGGCAATGTGGAGTTACGTCGTTGGAGTCCCACGGGCCAAGACCCACAGCCATTAGCCTTCACTCCTAAAGACCATGTCGATTTAGGTGAACCATTGGGTCTAGATTTTGATATGGGCGTCAAACTCTCTGGTTCTCGCTTTACCGTGATGAAAGGGCAAATTGCACGACTGCACCGCGCACTTGCGCAATTCATGCTTGATGTGCAAACCCAAGAACACGGCTATACCGAGTGCTACACGCCTTACATTGTCAATGGCGATACCTTGCGCGGTACAGGTCAATTGCCTAAATTTGAAGAAGATTTGTTTGCCGCCAAAAAAGGCGGACAAGAAGGTGAGTCTGCTGAGAATCACGCTTTGTATTTGATTCCCACCAGCGAGGTTACTTTGACCAACTTTGTGCGTGATGTGGTAGTGCCTGAGAGTGACTTGCCAATCAAGCTCACGGCCCACACGCCATGTTTTCGATCAGAGGCTGGGAGTGCAGGGCGAGATACACGCGGTCTAATTCGGCAACATCAGTTTGACAAAGTGGAGATGGTGCAAATCGTGCACCCAGACCACAGTGAGCAAGCTTTGCAAGAAATGACGGCACATGCTGAAGCTATTTTGCAAAAACTAAAACTACCGTATCGCGTAATGGCCTTGTGTACGGGTGACATGGGTTTTGGTGCGAGCAAAACGCATGATTTGGAAGTGTGGTTGCCAGCGCAAAACACCTATCGTGAAATTAGTTCTGTATCGAATTGCGAGGCTTTTCAAGCGCGACGACTGCAGGCGCGTTTTAAAAATGCGCAAGGCAAGAACGAACTGGTTCACACCTTAAACGGCTCTGGCTTGGCTGTAGGGCGCACCTTGGTTGCTGTTTTGGAAAACTTCCAACAAGCGGATGGAAGTATTAGCGTGCCAGAAGTTTTACGACCTTATTTGGGCGGTGTTTCTGAGTTACGAGCTTAATTTTTTCAAAAGGTGATTGATAAAATTAACTTTTGATGCACAGCATTTCAGCGGAGAAGTGGCAGAGTGGTCGAATGTACCTGACTCGAAATCAGGCGTAGGGGCAACCCTACCGAGGGTTCGAATCCCTCCTTCTCCGCCAACTAATTAACACGTCTGATAGTGTTCTACCAATTGAGAAAGAGCAATTCTCCAGCCTTGATCGAAACCCATTTGCTCATGTTTTATTTTTCCATCTGTATCAGAGTGTTTAACAATTGCATGGAATTTTGAGCCTCCTTGCTCTAAAGGGGTGAATTGCAGGTCACAAACAAAGCCGAATCCAAGTTGAGGAATTGGATTGGGACGAAAGTCTTCTCCTAATATCCCAGTCCATACAAGGCGAGAAGGCTTTTCAATCAATAGATAACAGCCTATATTTTGGGGCATTAGTTCTCCCTCAGGCGACTGCATAATATTTGAAAATAAGCCACCTAGTCGTAAGTCAATAGTGCATTCAACTACCTTCCATGGTTTTGGACAAAACCATTTCTTCAATATTTCTGGGTTCGTCCATCCATTAAAAAGCTGTTCAGGTGTTAGCGATACCTCTACGATGAGTTCTAAATCAAGTTCGGGGTTTATCGGATTATCAATCTTCATAGTGACTATATTTTTTGGTTGGTGCGATCAAGATTGCATCATATATTTATAAATAGAAAATAGGTTAATGAAGTCACTAAGCGGTAGCCATCATGAATGCTGAAAAACTACTCCCTGATATCTCCAATTGGCGGCAGTTTTTCTTCTATGAGGCATTACCTGACGATTTGTCGGAAGTGTTACCCATTTTTTTGAAGCGACAAAGTCAGGCGTTTATAAAAACGGTTCAGTGTACTTTCACAGAAATACAAACTCAAGAACTCAACACTTGGTATTGGTCATCAGAGGGACAAAATGTTCTAAAGCAAGCTTGTGATGCTTTATGGAGCCAAATGACTATTCATGCGCAAGCGGCACAGCCAGCACACGATGCTCGGCACGCGATGTACAAGGTTCCTTTAGCAGCGTTGGCGTACATACACGCAGAGCGAGTAGAAGGGTGGGAGCGGGTTGGCGCTCTTGGTGCTTTACTGCACGACTATGGTCGTTGGCCAGAAGAGCGTATTCACGGTGAGCCACTTCAAAGCCAATTACACGCCCAAATCAGCTTTGTATTAGGCCAAGAATGGTTGGCATCTTTTGATATGCCGCCCCTGATCAAGCAGCATATTCTTCTTTCAGCCTTAAGACATACAGCTGGTGCTGATAGATCAGACCCTATGCCACTCAAGATCACGGTTAGTGCAGACCGAGATCAGCTTTATGGACCAGAATTTGCGTTGCGCATTGTTCATCATATTGACAAAAAGAATGGTGATTTTGGGAGCTTTTATGGTGAAAACAATGCCAGATCGGTACTGGACAAAATCCAGCATATGGCGTTGCACCGTTTGCCAGGCCCGCTATTTTCTCGAGGTGAGCATGTAGATGTGCTCTGGAAACAAACCGTTCAATTTCTTTTTTTAGCGTATGGACATGATGCGCAATCGAGGAATGCTTTGTTAGCTAAGCTCGCCGCGCATCCTACGCATAAAACCATGGGTCAATCGGATGTGGACTTACACGCATGGCTTGAGCAGTCCCAAGCTTTTGCCGATTTGCATATCCAAAGTCAGCGAACACTCGCCGATGAAATCAATACCTTGTTGTCTGCGCAGCACATTGCAACAGGAGAGGACTATCGCGAACGGGTATTTAAAAAAGCACGCTATTCCCCTGAAGCGGAAAAGCAAAAGTCACTAGCGGCAGCATTGGCATGGACCCATCAGAATCGGCTGGTGTTTGATGCCAAAGAAGCAGAGCTCATGCAGGTATTGAGCTCGGCTTTTGCGGATGATTTGTTACTAAGCTCTTTATGTGGATTGCTTAAATTTC
>CAYFLF010000223.1:0-3277 GCA_964343725.1 uncultured Bordetella sp. | reverse complement strand
TTGATCAGGCGAAAACCATGTTGTTTGGCAATCCCCTCTTGTCGGTTCTCTATTTCTTCGTCATTGAACTCGATCACCAGACCGCACCGTAAGCAAACCAAATGGTCGTGGTGCCCACCTTCGTTTAATTCAAACGTGGTCTTTCCCGTCTCAAAATTGGTCGCTGCCAGCAGTCCTACTTCGGAGAGTTGGGTCAACACGCGGTACACCGTGGCCAAGCCCAGATCCCCCTCTTTGGACAAAGCTTCCTTGTACACATCTTCCGCACTGAGATGGCGCTCTTTGCTGTTTTGAAAAATCTCTAGCACCGCCAACCGCGGGGTGGTGATTTTTAAACCCTTCTTCTTCAGTAGCGCTGCGTTCGCTTCCATGTCCATGCTGACAACCTCGTTCTATTTGATCCATCGCAAACTTTGCTCGAATGCGAATGCCTACATCATGCCAGATCGGTTAAAATTTTCAAAGAATGCAAATCATTCCTATTTGTGTTGCATCATCTTATGTCCTCTTATCAAGATATTCAGCAATCGGCAAACACCTCCCGCACTCTCGAAGAACTGCATGTCGGTGATACCGCGCGCATCATCGGACTTGAGGTAGAGCCTGACCTGAGCAAACGCTTTGCAGCCCTTGGACTTCGACCCGGCAACTGGGTTCGGGTGCTTAGAAGGGCCAGCTTGGGCGGCCCGATGCATCTTCGCATCGGAACAACTGAATTGATATTGCGCCGACACGAGGCCCGTAGCATCGCCCTCGCCCCATGAAACGTGTCGCCTTGCTGGGAATGCCCAATACCGGCAAGTCCACGCTGTTCAATCGATTAACAGGCGCACACGCAAAAGTTGGCAACTGGCCTGGTCTCACCGTTGAGCTCTTGAGTGCCAAGCTATTGGTGGGTGACCAAATGGTCCAACTCGTCGATTTACCTGGTATCTATGACCTGCATGGTTTCTCGGATGACGAAAAAGTCGTCACCACTTTTTTGCAAACGCATACAGCTGACTTGCTCATTGTTGTACTCAACACCTCGCAACTAGATCGTCAAATTCATTTTGTTCAACAGGTTCTACAACAACACATCCCTGTGGTGCTGGTGATGAATATGCTGGATGAGGCCAAAAAACTGGGCATTCAAGTCGATACGCAAGGTTTGTCCGAGCAACTAGGAGTTCCTATTTGTCTACTGTCAGCCAAATACGGACAGGGCATGGAACAGTTGCTCCCCAAGATGCGCCTTGCCTTATCAACACACTCTGTTGCTAAGCCTGAAATCTCAAACGCTCAATTTGTACAACAAGCCTTTAAAAAATGCGCCAGCTTACCGTCCCAAGCGTCGCATGCTCTGACAGAGTCTCTCGACCGAGTTTTACTGCACCCTTGGTTGGGATTACCCATTTTTTTTGCAGTCATGTTGCTGGTGTTTCAAGGTGTCTTCGCCATCGGCAAACCCTTGCAAGATGCCACCGCATGGGTATTGAGCGAAGGTCGTAGCCTGTTGCTTGAACCACTGATGGAAACTTGGCCTGCTGTCTTGCAGGGCGTTTTATTGGATGGTCTCTACAACGGGCTCAGCACTGTGGCGAGTTTTGTGCCTCTCATCATTTTGTTCTTTGTTTTTATGGGGATGGTGGAAGACACGGGCTATTTGTCGCGGGCTGCTTATTTGATGGATGCCCTCATGTCGCGCTTTGGAATGGATGGCCGTAGCTTTGTCATGTTGTTGATGGGCTTTGGTTGCAATGTCCCTGCCTTGATGGGCACCCGTGTCATTCGCTCAAAAGGCTTGCGTTACTTAACAATGCTGGTGATTCCATTTTCATTATGTTCTGCACGCATGCAGGTTTTTGTGTTTTTTATTGCCGCGCTCTTTACTGCGTCCCAAGCTCCATGGGTTTTATTTTCGCTATACGTCATGAGCTTGTTGATGGCTATGCTGACCTCTGTATTGTTTAAAAATCGTTATATCAACAACGATGCCTTTATCTTGGAGATGCCGCCCTACCGCTTTCCTACATTACGACAAATTGTGCTGCGTGGTTGGCTAGAAGTTCGCCATTTCCTCAACCGCGCCACACGCTTCATCGTGATCGGCGTACTCTTGGTCTGGTTGTTAACTAACTTTCCACTAGGCGTCCAAGCTGGCAGTATCGATTCTTGGGCTGGGCAAATGGGGCAATTCATGGCGCCCGTTTTGAACCCATTAGGAATTAGCGCAGAGTTAACAATTGCGTTGATTTTTGGTTTTGTTGCCAAAGAAATCGTCATTGGCTCGCTCGCAGTCATATACGGACAAGAAGGACAAATGTTGGTTGAAACAATCACACAAAATATGAACTGGATACAAGCCTACAGTTTCATGTTGTTTGTGCTGATCTACACACCCTGTGTGTCCACCATTGCAACGATACGCAGTGAGACCAAAAGCCTTTGGTTTACCACTTTGTCCGTCATCTGGCCGCTGAGTGTGGCTTGGTGTGTGAGCTTTATTTTTTACGAAACGGCCCGTCATTTTGTTAGAGTTTGATCACCTCTTTGTTTTATCTGCCATTGGCGCTTTGCTCATTGGTTTGTCAAAAGGTGGATTACCAACCATCGGGATGCTGTCTGTTCCCATCTTGTCGCTGGTTATGTCTCCCGTGCGCGCAGCGGTTTTATTGCTCCCTATTTATGTCATTTCAGATATTTTTGGCGTTTGGCTATACCGCAAAAACTTCAGCGCGCGTAATTTAAAAATTCTGATTCCTGCATCCTTGGCAGGCGTATTTCTTGGTTGGCTCACCGCTTCTGCAACATCTGATATTGCCATCAAATTCGCGATTGGTTTTATCGGTATTGGATTTTGTCTGAATATGTGGATTCGCAAATCCACTGATGCACCGCCCCAAGAGGCGTCTCTTCAAAAAGGTATTTTTTGGGGAACTTTATCGGGCTTTACCAGTTTTATCTCTCATGCTGGGGGCCCTCCGTTTCAAATTTATGTCTTACCGCAAAAACTTCCCAAGGCGCAGTTTGCAGGTACAGCCACCATCTTGTTTGCCATCATTAATTTTTCGAAAATTATTCCCTACCAAAATCTCAGACCCTACACCTTTGAAGACCTGTTAGCTGCAGCCCATCTCATTCCGTTCTCCATCGTTGGAGCGATTGCTGGAGCCTATCTGACTAAAAAAATTGCAGATGCCTTATTTTTTAGATTTATTCAAATTGGCTTGTTCATCGTTTCTTGCAAACTGATCTTCGATGCGACAAAAACGCTTCTTTAAGCCTCTTTGGCGTA
>CAYFLF010000222.1:0-3311 GCA_964343725.1 uncultured Bordetella sp. | reverse complement strand
GGCGCCATTCACTGGGCACGTCGATGGATTTCAAGATGGGCCCGTTACCCATCTTATTGGGATGACTGGTGCTGCTGATTGTTTTGTACTTGCTCTCGCCGCAGTCGTATTCAAAATTAGATTTGACCGATTGCTGCCCCGTCGTATCGGGTTTGGCTAGGTCGTAGACCACCCAGACACGACGGTTAGTGCCAGAGCGGATGATGCTGGCGGAATCCAAATACACCGTGGCTACTTCATTGCGGGTGACGGTGATCCACATGGCCTGCGATGCGCTGGCAAAAGCAAGTATCAAGAAGCACAAAAATCGTTTCATACATCCACAAGAGCAGTATTGGAAGAAATTTCCACCAGCAAGCGTACAAGAAAAAGCCCCGCATGTGGCGGGGCTGATTGAGCAGAGGCGGATTTACTGCCTGCGGTACTTAAAGAAGCAACAAGCAACGCTTACAGCTTAGGCGGCTCGAAGCGCACGCGGACTAGTTGGATGGCCTTGGTAGTCCGTCCAGCTGTTTTGCTTGAAGTCATACAGCTTGCAGTCGCGCGCAGTTTGGAAATACCAGCGCCATGAAAACGGCTGCACGATGATGCGTTCAGGTAGCAACTCTTCTAATTTACTTTGCGCTTGTTTGAGTTTGTAGAGTGGAATGCTCATATCCAAATGATGGGCGGTGTGTTCCATGATGTGGTGCATCAATGCGCCGATTTGGAGGGGGAAAGTCAAGTGCACGGTGGTCGAGACAAAAGGTTGTGCTTGGGACCAGGCGCCACGTTCTTCATGCCAAGACACATCGACATGGGTGTGATGCACATAGACCACAAAACCGATCATGCTCACCCAGAAGAAAAACGGGACGGCTACGCCCGTCAACAGAATCAAAGCCACAGACTGCTCTGTAGCGAGTGCGGCCCAGACCATGACAACTAACCACAAAGCGCCAAAGACTGAAATAAGCAAACAGTCTTTTGTGAAGATGGGACGGCGTGTGGGCATATTCTTTTCATTGGGAAACACCATCTTGTTCCACCAAATCTCAATCATGTAATACAGACCAGGCGCCCAACCACTGCGGTAGATACGGTCTTTGATGCGGTCCGTGAAAGACAAGGCAGCATATTCCTCAGGCGTATGCGGGGCCCAGACAAAGTCAAAGCCTTTTAGATTGGTGTATCCGTGGTGTACCACGTTGTGTCCGATGTCCCACAAGCTGTAAGCCGTCAGCGAAGGCAAGAAAGCAATACGACCGAGCCACTTGTTGAGGTTGCGATGAGGGGTCAAACTCTGGTGGCATGCGTCGTGTCCTAAGATGAACAAGCGACCAATCACAAAACCCGCTGCTAGGCCAGATAACAATTTAGCCCACCAAGCTTCAAACAGCACGGTGCCAGCCATCAAAGCGGCCCATAAAACATAGTCCACTACCAACAAAACAATGGCGCGCAAGGTGGTGCGCTCGGCCAAGGGAATTAACCACTCGCGCATCACTTTGCGGTGCGGCATCGGCTCGTGCGGAGGAATCGGTTCTAAATGTGTATGCATCGGTATCAATCTAGGATGCTTCTCAATAGAGGCATAAAGTGATCTTTAAGACCGCAATTATCGCTTTTTACTGCACTTAAGCCTCATTTGACCGTCGCGCATGTAGGGCTGATGCCTGAAAAACGAGGTGAAAAGTGTTGTTTTTAGGTGCGGTTTGATTTGCAGCTGCTCACAATTACGTTTGCTTACAAAGCGAATTCGCTAAATCTCAAACATGTGAGAATCCTATTGCTTATCTATTAGGAGACTTTGAATGCCCCGCCATGCCACCAAAATTGTTGCCACTCTCGGGCCCGCGTCTAGTGAACCCGCTTTGTTGGAGCAAATGATCTTGGCAGGTGTGTCTGTGGTGCGTTTGAACTTCAGCCACGGTAAAGCCCAAGACCATATCGATCGCGCAAATCTTGTGCGCCAAGCAGCTAAAAACGTGGGTCGCGAAGTGGCCATCATGGCCGACCTGCAAGGCCCCAAGATTCGAGTCGGCAAGTTTGCCGATGGCAAAGTGATGTTGGTCAATGGCGCAAAGTTTGTCTTGGATGCGTCTCGCACAGAACCCGGCGACTTGCAGGGTGTGGGCCTTGACTACAAAGAACTGCCTCGCGATGTGAAGCCTGGTGACATGTTGTTGCTCAACGACGGATTGATCGTGTTGCAAGTCGAATTGGTGCGTGGCGAGCAGGTGCACACCATTGTCAAAGTTGGTGGCGAGTTATCTAACAACAAAGGCATTAACAAGCAAGGTGGCGGACTGACCGCACCCGCATTGACGGCCAAAGACATGGAAGACATCAAAACTGCGATGAGCTTTCAGGCCGACTACATCGCGGTGAGTTTTCCAAAAAACGCCACCGATATGGAAATGGCGCGTCAACTCGCCAACGTGGCGGGTGAGTCCTATAAACATAAGCCTGGCTTGATTGCCAAGATTGAACGAGCCGAAGCGATTCCGCAATTGGAAGACATCTTGCGCGTCAGCGACGGCATCATGGTGGCGCGTGGCGATTTGGCTGTGGAGGTCGGCAATGCAGCTGTGCCTGCGCTACAAAAACGCATGATCAATATGGCCCGTGAAATGGATCGAGTGGTGATCACAGCCACCCAAATGATGGAGAGCATGATTACCAACCCAGTGCCAACCCGCGCAGAAGTGAGTGACGTTGCCAATGCAGTGCTTGATGGAACGGACGCAGTGATGTTGAGTGCCGAAACTGCCGCAGGTAAGTACCCATTAGAGACGGTGCAACAGGTCTCTAGCATCTGCCAAGCTGCGGAGGCAGCAGAATTGGTGGAACTCGACAGTGACTTTACCGGTCAAACCTTTACCCGTATCGACCAGTCGATTGCCATGGGCGCATTGTTTACGGCACACCATTTGGATGCCAAAGCAATTGTTGCTTTGACCGAATCGGGTTCGACTGTTTTGTGGATGAGTCGTCATCGCATCCATATCCCCATTTACGCGCTCACTACGCGCGCCAGCACTCAGCGCAAGATGGCGTTGTATCGCAACGTGCGGGGATTGTTGATGGACACGAGTACCGACCGCGATACTGCACTGGCCCAAGCAGAAACGTATTTAAAAGAGCGCGGCATCATGCAAACCAATGATGTCTATGCCATTACCTGTGGCGAACCTATGGGCACACCTGGCGGTACCAATATGCTGAAAATTTGTCAGGTGGCGTAAAAAGAGCGCCTTTAGAATTTTCCGCAAGCACTGATTTTTATTTTTAGAGGATATTTTTATGGCACTCGTTTCGATGCGCGAACT
>CAYFLF010000221.1:0-3311 GCA_964343725.1 uncultured Bordetella sp. | reverse complement strand
CGTGCGCCAAATGCACGTAGGCCATGATCCAGTTATCGTCGCCCACACGGGTCACGCCAGCATCACCAGGGGAGCCAATATTGAAGGTACAAAACTCTCGAATGGTGTTGCGGTCACCAATTACCAATTCGCAAGGCTCACCCTTGTATTTTTTATCTTGGGGAATCGCGCCCAAAGAATTGAATTGAAAAATTCGGTTGTCTTTACCGATGGTGGTGTGGCCTTCGATCACGCAATGCGCGCCAATGGTCGTACCAGCGCCAACTTTGACGTGCGGGCCAATGATGCTGTAAGGGCCAACTTGGACAGAGGCGTCCAACTCAGCCTTGCTGTCGACCAATGCTGTCGCGTGAATCAAACTCATCTGGTGCCGCGACCGTGTTTAGGCAATCGTGCGCATGGTGCACATCAGACTTGCCTCGGTGGCTACGTCATCACCCACTTTGGCACAGGCATTGAATTTAAAAATGCCAGACTTATGGCGGTCTAATGAGACTTCTAGAAGCAATTGGTCCCCAGGCTCTACCGGACGCTTAAAGCGCGCGCCGTCGATACCGGCGAAGTAGTAAACGGTTTTTTCATCTGGCACTTGACCCAACATATCAAATGCCAGAATCGCCGCGGCCTGCGCCAAAGCCTCCAAAATCAACACGCCTGGCATTACAGGCCTGTGCGGAAAATGGCCCAAGAAAAAAGGCTCATTGATCGATACGTTTTTGATGGCTTTGATCGATTTACCCTTATCGATCTCCATCACCCTATCCACCAACAAAATCGGATAGCGATGCGGAAGCATTTTTAGGATTTGGTGGATGTCTAAGTTCATTTTGATGAGCTTTCAAGAGCGGTTTCTAGCGAACGGATGCGGTCTCGCAGTCCATGCAATTGCTTGAGAGTGGCGGCATTTTTTTCCCAAGAAGCATTGTCGTCGATGGGAAACACGCCGCTGTAGTTACCAGGTTTGTAGAGCGATCGCATCACTACAGAAGCCGCAGAAATATGCACGCCATCGGCCAATGTGAGATGTCCCAACACAATGGCGCCCCCACCCAAGGTGCAATGTGCGCCAATCACCGCGCTTCCAGCAACGCCAACACACCCCGCCATCGCCGTATGGTCGCCCACTTGCACGTTATGCCCAATTTGCACCAAGTTATCGAGCTTGACGCCATTGCCAATCACGGTGTCTTCCAGCGCACCACGGTCAACGCAAGAATTGGCACCGATTTCAACTTGATTGCCGATGCGAACCGCACCGAGTTGCTCAATCTTTTCCCAGCGACCGTCAATGGGCGCAAAACCGAAACCATCGGCACCGATCACCACACCTGCATGCAGGATGCAATCCTCACCCACGGTGCAATCTGCACCTAGAGTGACATGCGCCTTGAGCCAAGAGCCTGCTCCAACCTTGGCGCCTTTTTCAATCACACAAAGGGGGCCAATGCGAGCAGTGGGGTGAATAACTGCTTTAGGATGGACCACGGCGCTGGGATGTACCAAGGCCCCCGTATCTTCAGCATCCTGAAGTTGGCGCCAAAGTTGGGTGACCTTTGCAAAGTAAAGATACGGATTAGCGGAAACAATGCAAGCCGATCCTGCACGCACAGATGGTTGCATCTCAGGCGACACAATCACGCAACCTGCTTGGGTGGTAGCGAGTTGGGATCGGTAAAGGGGATTGCTCAAAAACGCTAGGCAACTAGGCGTTGCCGTCTCTAGCGGACTGATTTTTTGTATGAGAAAGTCTGGGTCGCCGTGTAGGCTGCCGCCGAGTTGTTCAATCAGTTGGCCAAGACGAATTGCCAAGGCGGATTACTTAGAAGCGTTGATAACCTTTAACACCTTGTCGGTGATGTCGTGCTTGGGGTTGATGTAGACAGCCTCTTGCAAAACCAGGTCGTATTTTTCAGATTCAGCCACTTGTTTGATCACGCGATTGGCGCGCTCCAGTACTAACTGGAATTCTTCATTTTTACGGGCATTCAACTCTTCTTGGAATTCGCGGCGTTTACGCTGAAATTCACGGTCTTGTTCACCCAATTGCTTTTGGCGAGCCAAACGCTGTGACTCAGACAAGGTAGGCGCTTCACGCTCAAACTTCTCAACACCATTTTTGAGGTTGGCGCCAAATTCGTTGAGCTCTTTTTCGCGCTTAGAAAATTCTTGCTCCAACTTGGTCTGCGCTTGCTTGGCTGTATTGGCTTCTTTGAAAATCCGGTCGGTATTGATAAAACCAATGCGGATTTCCTGAGCGGCTACGCTCACAGAAGCTCCACCGAACATGGCGGTTATGAGAAGGAAACTTAAAAACTTTTTCATCAGAATGATGTCCCGATTTGGAATTGCAATCTTTGGATTCTATCGCCAGTGAAGCTTCGCACCGGTTTAGCCCATGCAAAGCGCAAAGGGCCCATAGGTGATACCCAACTTAAACCTGCGCCTAAGGAGCTTCTGAATTGGCTGACCTGAATCGTATCGTGCTCACCGAACACGTTACCCATGTCATAGAAACCATAGAGTCGAAGCGTTCTGTCGTTACCCGCGCCTGGGAAAGGCATCAAAAATTCGCTGTTGATCGTGACTTTCTTGGGGCCGCCGACGACGATTCCAGAGATATCCCGTGGACCCAAAGTACCTTGCTCAAATCCTCGCACAGAACCTAGACCACCTGAGTAGTAATTCTTAAATATAGGGTAAGGCTGGTTTTGCAAACCTTTACCTAACCCGAAGTCAGCATTAAAGGCAAAGGTGTATTGCTTGGTCAAAGGCACATATTGCTGGTACTGAGTACCCATACGTATATAGCGCGTATCGCCAACCACCCCCATGTCGCTGTTAGCGCGCATCAGTTTGCCAGATGAAGGGTTCAAATAACTATCGCGACCATCTCTCGCCCATCCCACCGACAAGGGAACAGTCTTGGTGGTGTAGCCAAATGTGTTGGCGTAGGCTAAGTAAGAAGCAGGCAGATTGGTACCAGGCACAATTTCAGTTTGCTCCACACCCACACCCGTGAAAACTCTGTCTAATTCGCTAAACGGGATACCAAAATTAAGACCCACCGAATCAGATATCAATCTGTAATCTCCACCTTGCTCCACATAAGGCTTACTAGAGCGATGCGAAAAGGCAAAAGATCTTGAAACACCGTCTTCCGTGAAATAGGGGTTGGTAGTACTAATCACATAGTAGGTGTTGTATTTACTGGTACTGATTTGTACGCCTAAGTTTTGACCTGAGCCAAAAATATTGTCTTGTTGAATACCAAAACTCAGCGTTACTTTTTCTGCGCTAGAGAAACCCGCACC